>DATBCP010000191.1:0-3795 GCA_036270435.1 Rhizomicrobium sp.
GGTCACCACAGAGGCACTGCGCTGCAACAACCTCGCGGATGACCGGCAATGGTTGGACTGCTATTACGGCGCGGCACAACCCGTCAGGGCCCAGCTGGGACTGTCCCCTGCCACGCAGGTTCAAGCGGGTGCGCCCATGCCGGCCAGCGGCGCCGGCTCGAATTCGACTCGCGTTTTTCCACCGTCTGGCCGAGTGGCGGCTCCGCTTGAGCAATCCGCATCCACGACCCGGAATCCAGGCTGGCTTCAGGTGGCGTCTTACAGTTTCAATCGAAATGGCATTTTCACGATATTCCTTGCCAATGGCCAGCAATGGCGGCAGCTATCGGGGGACACGAGCCTTGCTCACTGGACCAAACCCGCAGCACATTATTGGGTGCGGATCACGCGCGGGGCACTTCGGAGCCTGAATCTGAAGGTCAAGGGCGAATCCGCTGCGTACAAAGTAGAACTATCCAATTAGGCTGGCATCATTTTAAACCCGGAATCCGTCCCGGCCGATAGGCTTGATTCCTTCGCCGGAGATTTCGGCTTTGAGGTCGATTATGCAATCGCAAAGCGCATTGTCCCGGCGCAAATTGATGTAATGTCCGTTGGTTCGCGCGTTCGGACATCGCCATCTTGGCGCTGCTTACAATAGGTGAATGGTGGTCTGGAAACGTTCTAGTTGCTCGCTGGTATTGCTTTTGGTCTGCGCAATTTTCAGCGCACCGGCATTCGCCATTGAGAAGTATCAAACCGATATCGGACCTACGCCACTGGACGGATCGAACAGGGCCAATGTGCTGGGCCGCGGCTGGGCGCTGGGCACACTCGACGGTCAAAGGTTCACCCTGCACGGCACCTTCGCCGGCTTGGCCACGCCGGCTACCGGAGCCCATCTTTGCATGGGAAATGTAATGGGCGGAACGGGACCGGCCATACATGAAGTGACGGTCACGCCGGCACAAAATGGGGAAGTTTCCGGCACCGTCATGCTGACCGCCGAGCAAGTCGCGGCCCTGAAGCTTGGCAAGATCTACCTGCTGCTCGACAGCCAGAAAGCACCCAAGGGAAATCTCTGGGGCTGGTTTCAGCCGGCTCACAAGACTGTCGGGGCCGACGTGCCGCAGCAAGGCAATTGGTATATCCCGAATATTCTCAACGATGACGCCGGCACAAACAAGAAAAAGCCCCAGGGCTAAGTCTTCGCCAACCGGAAAATCGAACCAACGGCGCGCATGATGAAAAACCAGAAAAAATACCTTGCTTGCATACCTGCCATGGCTGGGGTGGCCGCCATCTTGGCGGCCGGCGGCGTGTGGATATCAGGCGCACTGGCCCAAAGCCCAGCCAAGCCCGGTCCATTCACCGATGCCCAGGCGCAAGCCGGACAGGCCGCCTATGCGCAAAATTGCGCACGATGCCATGACAGTGGTGAGGCGCCTCCACTTTCGGGTGCGGGGTTCTTGAATGTCTGGGGAAATCGCACCACGCGCGATCTGTTTTCCCGCATAAAGGATACGATGCCGGTTGATAATCCAGGCACGCTGACCGAAGACAGCGTGGTTTCGATTGTCGCGTATCTGTTGAAGAACAATGGCGCGACGGCCGGCACCACCAGCCTGACCGCGACGACGGCGGTGGCGATCAACACCATCTCGGCACCCCAGCAGGCCGCGCAAGGCGGCACCGGCCGGCGAGGCCGGGCCGCTGGTGCCGACCAAAACGGATCGGCAACCTCGGCGACAGGTGGCCCCGTCAGCGCCGATGCCGAACTGCGCCGCGGCGTGGTGTCATTCCGGACCGGCATCACCGTCGAAGGCACGGTCCCAAAATATACGCCCATCACCGACGAAATGATGATCCATCCGCCGGCCGCCGACTGGCTGATGCATTACTGGAATTACGCGGGCTGGAGCCATTCGCCGCTCAAGCAGATCAACGCCAAGAATGTCGGCAATTTGCAGCTTCGCTGGGTGTGGTCCATGGACGATGGCGAGCGCCAGCAGATCACGCCCCTGGTACATGACGGCGTGATGTTTCTCTCGAACAACATCACGAACCGGGTTCAGGCGCTTAACGCCAAAACAGGCGACCTGATCTGGGAAAACACCCTCGGGCCAAGGCTTACCGGACAGCAAAATGCCACGCGGACCATGGCGCTTTATGGCGACAAGCTGTTCTACCCCGCGACAGACGCCAATCTTTATGCCCTGGACGCGCGGACGGGCAAGATCGACTGGAAGATAAAATTCTCGAGCTATGGCAACGACAAGGTCGGCGGCCTGATGGTGGCCGATGGCAAGATCATTGCCGGGCTTGGCCGCTGCGACGAACGCGCGCTGGCGGACCGCTGCTTTATTGCGGCCTATGACGTCAATGACGGTCATCAGATCTGGAAGTTTTCGACGGTTGCCTATACCGGCGAGCCCGGCGGCGACAGCTGGGGCACGCTTTCCAACGACCAGCGCGCGGGCGCCGACGCCTGGATCGCCGGCACTTACGATCCCAAGCTGAAGCTGACTTACTGGGGAACCGGCCAGGCCAAGTCCGGCGCGCGCGGTATTGGCGACCAGCTTTACAGCAACGCCACGCTTGCGCTGGATGTCGAGACCGGCAAGCTGAAATGGTATCATCAGCCGGCACCGGACGAGAATCTCGACCTCGACGAAGTCTATGAGAAAGTGCTGGTGGATGAGGGTCCGCAGAAGACCCTGCTCACAACCGGCAAAAAGGGCATTCTGTGGAAACTCGACCGCGCCACCGGAAAATTTCTCGATTATGTGCCGGCGGTTTTCCAAAATGTCTTTGTCAATATCGACCGGACCACCGGGCGCGGCACCTACCGTCCGGACATTCTTTCTTCCAAACCCGGCGACACCCGCCCCTCTTGTCCAAGCCCGGCAGGCGGCAAGAATTGGCCCGCCTCGAGCTACGATCCCCAAGACGATCTGATCATTATACCGCTCGACCAGATTTGCGTGGCGTCGGGGGCGATGGCGGGCAACTACGAAGCCCCTGCTTCAGATGGATTTATCGCGCGCATGAGCGCCTACCGGGCGAAGGATCTCAAGCCGGTCTGGACCTTTCAGCAGCGCGCGCCCTTCCTCACCAGCGCCATGACGACGGCGGGCGGTGTCGGGTTTGTCGGCGATTGGGACCGCACGTTCCGGGCGTTCGATCTGAAGACTGGCAAGACTTTGTGGACCACCCGGCTCGGCACGACGGCGCAGGGCTATCCGACCACCTATAGCGTCGACGGCGAGCAGTTTGTCGCGGTCCCCACCGGCTATAACGGCGGCAGCCCCGAAGTGCGGCCCGTCACGCTGCTGGCCTATGAGCGCAATCGACCCTATTCCGGCCATGCCGTGTACGTCTTCGCGCTGCCAAAGGCGAAGTGAAGGTCAGGCCGGATAGTGTGAAATGAACGGGCTCTTCGGCGCATATCGAAGAGCCCGCAAAAACCGCCTATAAGCTGGCCTTTATACCGAGCGTGAAGTAACGGCCCATGATGTCTTCTTCGGCCGGGATCGGATAGTGGATGCCCTGCACCGCACTGTTTTCATAGACCTGACCCTTGGCGTTGAAGAAATTCTGGACATTGAAGTAGCCGGCCATGTCGACACCGCCCGCCGCAAACTGCCGCTCGACATTGACGTCGACATAATTCTTCGCGCGGATCCATGGGTTCACATAGACTTGGCTGACTCCCGCCGTCGTGACCTTGCTATACTTGCCAAGCCAGCGGTCCTGCACGGCGAAGGTCCATTTGTTCAGCTGGTAGGACAGGGAACCGTTGACATGGGTCTTCGC
>DATBCP010000192.1:0-3196 GCA_036270435.1 Rhizomicrobium sp.
CGACGGATGGGGGTGAATCAACGAAACGCTGCGTTTCTCAGAAGCCAACAATCAAACTTCCGGATCATGCATTCGCAGCGTATGTGTCGGCGGTCCCAAAAGTGCTGGCGACAAAAAGAGCGTCGTCGCCAGCACCCAGAACAAGGAGATCATCAGCAATTCGCCCATGCTGGCGGTGCCGGGATGGGTGCTCAGCCATAGTGTGCCAAAGCCCGATGCGGTGGTGGCGGCGGAGAAGATCACGGCGCGGGTCAGGCTGGACGCCAGGAAGCAGCGTTGTCCGTGCCGCCAGGCCACGACGAAGTAGATATTGAAGGCGACGCCGATGCCCAGCAGCAGCGGCAGGGCGATCACATTGGCGAAGTTCAGCTTCAGGCCCAGAATGACGCAAGTCGCCAGGGTCAGGGCGCCCGACAAGACCAGCGGCGCCAAGGTCATCAACACTTCATGAAGGCTGCGCAACACCAGCACCAGCAGAATGGTGATGACGATAAAGGACAGGATGCCGGCTTCCGCGAAAGCGCCGACAATGGTCTTGCCCGACTCCCGGATGGAGATCGGTGCGCCGGTTGCCTGGGGCGCCACGCTCATCACCTGATCGGAAAAGGCCGCGATCGACTGATGGCTGTTGCTGGTGTCCTTGGGAAAGACCTGGACGCGGGCGGTGCCGTCTTTGGCAACCCAATCGGCGCGCAATTCAGCCGGCATATTGGCCACGGTTACAGGCGCGGCTTTCAGGGAGTCCGAGACCTGGGCCAGCATGGTCTTGAGGCCCGGCTCGATCGCTTCGCGCGCGCGCGCGATGGCCGGCGCACCCGCTTTGACCATGGCGTCCAGCGCATCCGCCAGCCGCCTTGCGTCCCGGGCGGGTTTGTCCTGGGCCGTGCTCGCGGCAGCCCTGAGCTTTTCGGCTGTGCTCTTGAAGGCGGCGATATCATCGGCATCGCCAGGCGGCGGGAGAACCTCAAAAGGGTTGAGGGTGGTGTCCAACAGGTTGGCGGCATCGGCGATCAGCGCCAGTTTTTCCTTCTGCTGGTCGGGTACGAAGCTGGTCAAGGTGAGGGCCTGGGATACCAGCGATTCCCGCTGCACACGCCGGGCAATGGCGTCGGCGTCCGTCAAGGACGGTGCCGGCACATCGATGGTGTTGGGCGAGGTCAGGGGATTCTGCATCAGGTCGAACAAGGTCGCGACCGATTCGACCTTGTGGCTGCGCAGATCCAGCGGATTGGAATCGAACTGCACCAAAGGCATCAGGGCCAGCGCGATCACACCGGCCGCCGCGGCCACCTGGATCACGTGCCGGCGGTTGCGGGTCATGAAATCGTCCAGCCAGCCCAGGCTGCGAAAACCGACATCCTCGGTCTCGCCCGGCGGATTGAGCAGGATCAACAGCGCCGGCAGCATGGTGATGGAGAGAAGGAACGCCACCACCATGCCGAAGCCGGCGACCATGCCCAGCTCGGCCACCCCCCGATAGGTCGTGGGCAGGAATGAGAAGAAGCCGGCGGCGGTGGCTGCGGCGGCCAGCGCCAAGGGAATGCCGACACCGCGCCCGGCCCCTTCCAGCGCCGTCGACAACACGCCTTCGAAATGCCGCTCGTGGCGATAGCGCACCGCGAACTGGATGCTGAAATCCACGCCCAGTCCCACAAACAGGGCGATGAAGGCGATGGAGATGATGCTGAACACGCCCACCGTCAAAAGGCCCAGCCCCATGGTGATGCCCAGGCCTGTGAACAGCGTCACCAGGATGGCGAAGATGATCTTGAAGCTGCGCAGCGCCAGCCATAGGGTCAGGAGCACGCCCCCCATCATCATCCCCGACATCAGCTCGACGCGGTCGGTAATGGTGGCGAATTCCTCATCCGACAGCGGCACCGGTCCGGTCAGCCGCACCCGCACACCATGCTCGGGCGTGAGCCCCAGCGCCCGCGCGGTGGCGCGGATGGTGTCATCGGCCTGCTTGCCAGGCTCCAGGGCGTTGAAGTCCAGCCGTGGCTTGACCTCGACAAAGCGGCGGATCTCGTCCGGCTTCGGAGGGCTGCCGGTGATCAACGACCGCCAGGAAAGAAATTCGGTCCTGCCCTTGGCGGCGGCGGTGAAGACATCGGCAAAGCGCGACAGGGCATTGTCGAAATCCGCAAGCTTGACCTGCCCGCTGCTGACACCCAGGAGGGCGTTGGACAGGTTGCTCATCACCCCGCGCAGCGAGGGGTCGGAGGCCAGCCCGCCTAGAAAGGGCTGTGCCTTGATAAGCTGCTGGGTGGTGTCCTGGACCTCTTTCAAGGACAGGAAAAGCAGCCCGTTATGGTTGAAGAAAGGCCCCCCATCGGGGCGGCGAACGTCGCTGAACAGCTTTGGATTGGCAGCCAGCTTCTCCGTCAGACGCGCGGCCGCGGATTCCGCCAATTCCGGCGTCGCCCCATCGATCACCGCCACCGTCAGGTTGCTCTGTTGCGGAAAGGCGGCGTCGAACTTGGCTTGGCGCACCCGCCAACCCACCCTGGCGTCGATCAGCTTCTCGCTGTCGGTGTTGATGGCGAAATTCCGGCTGGTATACCAGCTGGCGCCGGCTGCCAGCAGCAGGCAGAGGATGATGACGCCCCAAGGCCAGCGGCAGCAAAAGGCGACGATGCGTTCGATGACCATCATGCCCCGGGTTAGAGCATCTTTGGGCTTTTGTTAAAAGTCCGGTAATTCCGCGGTGCGGACCGAGCGGTCCTCGATCAGCCGCGCCCGGCGCTCAAGGTATAATGTGCGCATGGTGGCATAATAGTCCACGCTGGCGCGCTCGATATCACGATAGGTGACAAGATTGGTGGCGCGATTGTCCATCGAACTGACGGTGGATTTCATCCAGCCCACATATTCGCGGCCGTCGTAACGCACATAGCGCAAGGGCGTGGCATAGCCGTCGATGAAGTTGCCGGCAAAATCGCGCACATCGGTGGCCCCGCGCAGTGGCAGCACCAGATACGGTCCGGCCGGCATGCCATAGGTGCCCATGGTTTCGCCGAAGTCGCGATTGCGGGCGGGCATGCCCCAATCGGTGGCGACGTCGAAGATTCCCGCCACGCCGATAGTGGTATTGACCAGGAAGCGCCCGGTGGCGATGGCGGCATTTTCGAATTGGACCTGGAGCAGGTCATTGGCGACGGTGACCGGGCCGCCCAAATTGTCGAGCACATTGTGC
>DATBCP010000193.1:0-3183 GCA_036270435.1 Rhizomicrobium sp.
TGAGATAAGGGAGCGCTGCATGTCGTCCGCCATTTTGTTGCGCAACGTGGTGAAACATTATCGTCGGGGCAAGGAGTCCGTCGAAGTCCTGCATGGATTGAACCTGGAAATTCCGGAAGGAGAGTTCGTCGCCCTGATGGGACCGTCGGGTTCGGGCAAAACCACCATCCTGAATCTGGTGGGTGGCCTGGATCATGCCGATAGCGGCGAGATCATTGTCGGCGGCGAGCATCTGGAAAATCTTTCCGGCGGCCAGCTCACCAAGTGGCGCTCCGGCCACATCGGATTCATCTTCCAGTTCTACAATCTGATGCCGATGCTGTCGGCGGCAGGCAATATCGAACTGCCGCTGCTGTTGACCGATCTTTCCAAGGCCGAACGGCGGCGCCGCATCGACATCGCGCTGGAGATTGTCGGCCTGAAGGACCGCGCCTCGCACAAGCCGGGCGAAATGTCGGGCGGCCAGCAGCAGCGTGTCGGCATCGCGCGCGCCATTGTCGCCGATCCCCCTATCCTGCTCTGCGACGAGCCCACCGGCGACCTGGACCGCGCCACGGCGGATGAAATCCTTTCCCTGCTGCAGCAGCTCAACCGCCAGCACAAAAAGACCATCGTGATGGTGACGCATGATCCCAAGGCGGCCGACCATGCCAGCCGCCAGCTGGAAATGGACAAGGGCCAGCTGATTGAACGCGTCCTTGCAACCGCTCAAAAGGCAACCGCATGAAATATCTTCCCCTGGTCTGGGCCGCGGTCATGCGCAAGCCCACCCGCGCCGTCCTGACCTTGCTGTCGGTGATGCTGGCTTTCACCTTGTTCGGGCTCACCATCGGCATGAACGCCACCTTCGCCAAGGTGCAGGAAGAAGCGCGCGACGACCGCATCTTTACCTTCGCGCGCTTCGGCGGCTTGGCGCCCGTTGCCCTGGCCCGCCAGATCGAGGGCATGCCGGGTGTCGAGATGGTGGCGTCCAGCAACTTCATTGCCGGGTATATCCGGGACCCCAAGAACCGCGTCTTCGTCCAAATGGGGGACGAAAAGATTCCCAAGGTGATGAGCGAATGGCCCATCACCCCGGCGCAATGGCAGCTGATCCGCGACGACCGCCAAGGCCTGCTGGTGAGCAAAATGCAAGCCGATCGCTGGCATCTCAAACCCGGCGACACCCTGACGATTGCTTCGCCCATGGCCAAGAAGGCCGATGGCAGCGTCGGCTGGACCTTTCATGTCGTCGCGGTGACCCCGGACATCACTTACATGAGCCAAGGCTATATGTTCGGCAATTTCGACTATATGGACAAGGCGCGGATGCTGTCGGACCAAGGCAAGACCGGCCAGTTCCGCGTCAAGGTCAGCGATCCCGGCAAGACCGCCGAAATCGCCGAGCGGATCATCAACAAATTCGCCAGTTCCCCCACCCCGCTCGAAACTATCACCGAGAAAGTGGCGTTCGACGTCTCTGCCGGCACCGGGATGGATATTGCCTCCGTCGATCGCGACGTGGCGCTGGCCGGCATGTTCATGGTGCTGTTTTTGACCGCCAACGGGTTGGCGCAGGCGGTGCGCGAACGGTTTGCGGAATTCGCCACCCTCAAGACCATCGGTTTCAGCGATGGCGGGGTGATCGCATTGGTGTTCGCGGAAGCCGCCATTCCCTGCCTGTTGGGCGCAGGGCTGGGCATCGGCCTTGCCGCGATCATTTCGAATGTCATGCCGCACTTTTTGCCGGCTGGCCAGGGCCTGCCCATCCCCACCATGACGGTGATGGTGTTCGTGTGGGCGGGGCTCAGCGCCGCAGCTGTCGCCTTCGCCAGCTCCGCCTTGCCGGCGTTGCGGCTAAAGCAAATGGATATCGCAACAGCACTATCGGGACGTTAGACCATGCTGCGCCAGATCTGGATCGTTTCCGCCCTGAACTTCAAAAGCCTTGGCTCTCGCGTCTGGCAATCCATGGTGATCGTGGTCGGTTTGGCCGCCACCATAGGCGTGATGCTGTCCATGCTGTCCCTGAGCGCCGGTATGCGTGTCGCCTACGCCAATGC
The DNA here is from genome assembly GCA_036270435.1 of Rhizomicrobium sp. GTDB lineage: Bacteria > Pseudomonadota > Alphaproteobacteria > Micropepsales > Micropepsaceae > Rhizomicrobium. Next base: position 2,043 of record DATBCP010000193.1, read on the forward strand.
CGGCGACCCCAATCGCGCCATCGTGGTTTCCAAAGGCGTGGAACAGGAGAATTCCAGCGCCATCACCCGCGCCATGGCGCCCATGATTGCCAGCGCGCCCGGCATCGCCAAGAACAAGGACGGCAAGCCGCTGGCGGACCGCAATCTGAACATGGGCGTTCCCGTCCTGCGCAAGAATGGCAGCAAAGGCTTTACCACCATGCGCGGCCTGACCGAACAGGGCCAAGGCGTGCGGCCTGAACTTAAGATCGTGGCGGGGCGCATGTTCCAGCCCGGCAAGCGCGAAATGATCGTAGGGGTGGGTGCCCAGGCCATGTACCAGCATATGCAAATCGGCGACAAGGTGATCCTGCCCGATGGCGAATGGCCGATCGTGGGCTCCTTCGCCACCGGTGATCTTTTGGAAGGCCAGTTGCTCGGCGATACCGAAACCATGCTCGCCTCCCTGCACAAGACCAATTACAACACCGTCCTGGTACGGCTGGCGTCGCACGACTCGCTGGACACATTGAAGAAGGCGATCAACACCAACCCCGCTCTGTCGGTGGATGTGATGCGCCATTCGGACTGGTACGCGCGGGTCGCCGACCAGCAGACATTCGCCCTGGCCTTGCTGGGCTATGTCGTGGGCACGGTGATGGCGATCGGCGCCCTGTTCGGCTGTCTCAACACCATGTATTCGGCGGTCTCGACGCGCGGCCGCGAGATCGCCACTCTGCGCGCGCTGGGCTATGGCGCCTTCCCGGTTGCGGTGTCGGTGATCCTGGAAGCGGTATTGTTGGCGGTTGGCGGCGCGCTGATCGGCGCAGGCATAGCCTGGGCCTTGTATGACGGCAAGCAGGACCTTTTCGGCGGCATGGTGTTTCATCTGTCGGTTTCCAGCGCGCAGTTCAAGTTGGGTGTGATCTGGGCGGCCGTGGTCGCACTGCTGGGCGGGCTGTTGCCCTCCATTCGCGCCGCCAGGCGTCCCGTGGTAGAAGCGCTCAGGGCAACCTAGGCCATGTGTCCCGACTCCGAACTGCGAAACCGCGACACTGGTGGGGGCAAATATGACCGTCCACAACGATAAATCTTCCCTGTTGGACTCGCTCAAGATCGAGCGAACGCCCATCTCAAAAGGGCGCCGCAGATCGACATCGCC
>DATBCP010000194.1:0-7278 GCA_036270435.1 Rhizomicrobium sp.
AATCGGAGGCCATCACCAGGCCCTGCGGCAAAAGGATTCCCAGGCAATAGGTCATGCGCTAGGCCGGCTGGCGGTCTGGCGGGGGAAACCTGGCTGTACATGCCTGCTACAAAGATCAAGGAATTTCCCCCGCATGACGGCTCCCCTTTTTGCTTTCCGGCGGTTATAGCATCCGGGCGGGCCTTCCCGCGATTGGAAAGGTTCGCGCGTGCGGCTTGGTGTTCTTGCTTTTTGTCTGTTGCTGTCCAGTCCCGCCGTGGCAGGCGACGCCGAAAGCTGGGCGATCCATGGCCAGGTTACGTTCATCGAACAATATCATCCCGCCTTTCACTCCGCCTATCGCGGTCCCAACAGCTTGGACCCCGGCAGCCGCGGCAACGAGACGGTCAATGCCACGCTCTATGCCGCTGCGCGGCCATGGGACGGCGCCGAGGCCTGGGCCGATCTGGAGATGGACCAGGGCTTTGGCCTGTCGGACACGCTGGGGGTTGCCGCTTTCACCAATGGCGAGGGCTCCAAGGTGGGCAAGGCCGTGCCGTATCTCAGGCTGCACCGGCTGTTCTTCCGCCAGAGCTTCGATCTGGGCGGCGAAAGCCAGCCACTGGCAAGCCAGGCCAATCAGTTGGCCGGCAGCCGCACCGCAGACAATCTCATCCTTACCCTGGGGAAATTTTCGCCCACCGACATCTTCGATGGCAATGACTATGCCCATGACCCGACGCATGACTTCCTCAACTGGGGGATGATCGATGCCGCTCCATGGGACTATGCTGCCGATGCGTGGGGCTACAGCTATGGCGGAGCGGCGGAATGGAATTTCTCCGATTGGAGCCTGCGGGTGGGGTTGTTCAACCTGTCGCGGATTCCCAATGGTACTGAACTGACGCGCGGCTTCGGCCAATATCAGGTCGATCTGGAAGGCGAGCGGCGATTCCAACTCCTGGGCCGCGACGGCAAGATCAAGCTGCTGGCCTTCGCCAGCCGGGGCCGGCTGGCCAACTACAATGATGCCGTAGCGCTGGCGCTGGCCACCCACCGGACGGCCGACGCCGGATTGGTGCGCAAGGGGGCCTGGAAGCCCGGGTTCTCGCTGAACGGCGAACAGGGCTTGAGCGACGATCTGGGAGTTTTCCTGCGCGCCACGCTGGATGACGGCAGCAAGGAGGGCGACGATTTCACCGACATGGCCAATAGTGTTTCCGCCGGACTGTCGCTCAAGGGCGCGTCTTGGGGCCGCAAGAACGATACCTTCGGCATCGCCTTTGAGACGGGCGGCATTTCCAAGGCGGCGCAACGCTTTTTCGCGTTGGGCGGGCTTGGCATCCTGATCGGCGATGGACGGCTGGATCATTCCGGCCGCGAGAATGTGGCGGAAGCCTATTACACCGTCCCGCTATGGGATGACATCACCGCCAGCCTGGATTACCAGCTCATCGGCAATCCCGCCTACAATGCCGATCGTGGGCCCGTGTCGGTGCTGGGCTTTCGGCTGCATGGCGAATTCTGAGACGGCGCTCAAGATTCAGCGATAACGTTCCGCCGGATGTGCCCAGGACAAGTTTGGGCCAAGCTTCAGCCGGGCTGCTTCCGCATCGGCCAGGTCTTGCGCATCAGGCAGGGAAGGAATGGTGATGCGCTCGCCCAACTCCAGGCCCTTGAGCGCCGCATCGACCATCTCGTCCACATCCATGATCCGTTCCGGCGGGAGCCGGGAGTCCACATCCGTACCGGCGCGTTCCCAAATCTCTGTGCGGACCGCACCCGGAAGCACCGTCTGGATGGTGACGCCGTTTTCGTTCAACTCCCTGGTCAGCGCCTGGGACAGCGCCAGCATAAACGCTTTCGAGCCGCCATAGACGCCATTGAAGCGTTCCGGATTGACGGCCACCACGCTGGCCATGTTCACAATGGTTCCCGATTTTCTGGCGACAAAGGCGCGGCCCGCTGCCAGCGCCAGCCGGGTCGCTGCCGTGACGTTCAAGGCGATCAGTCTTTCGATCATCTCCACCGGCGTCTCAAGTTGCGGCGCCACCGTGGCAATGCCGGCATTGTTGAGAAAGAAACTGATGCCGGCATCTTTTTCCAAAATCTGTTCAATCCGGCCTACAGCCGCGCTTCGTGTCAGATCGGCGACAACGACATCGGATGTCGCGCCGCCCTTGGCCAGTTCGGCTGCAAGTTGCTCAAGTCTGGCACGATCGCGCGCCACCAGAACCAGGTCATAGCCGCGCTCGGCCAACTTTTGGGCATAGGTCTTGCCGATGCCGCTGGAAGCACCGGTGATCAGGGCCTTGGGTCGCGTCATGACGTGAAACTTAGGCTGATGCGGACGCATTTCAAGCCGCTTTCCAAGTCTGGCGCCCCATGCGAGATTGGCCGTGCTTTCCGGAGAGACGCATGCGCCGCACCTTGTTTTCCTTATTCGCGGCCATGCTGCTGCTTTCGCCGCCCGTCTTTGCCGCCGGCAAGGCGGGACTATGGCAGGTCACCACCACCTATCAGTTCGGCATGCGGGTCGTGCCGCCGGCGCTGGTGACGCTGTCGCGGGCGCAAGGCCTGAGGCCGCCGGTGACCGGTCAGCCCTTCACCCATCACATGTGCGTGACGACCTATGAAGCCGAAGGTAGGCAGCCGCTTCATTTCAACAGTCGGGACTATGACTGCGACACACGCGTGGTGAGTTCCAAGGGCGCGCGGATGATGCTGGAAAGCATCTGCCATGGTCCCCTGGAAGGGGTGGGCCGCTATCAGCTTCTGTGGCGCGGCAGCGACCATTTTGACGGCACGTTTGACTTCAAGGGCAAGTTCCGCGGCGATCCCACCCGCATGAGCAGCAGCTTCAGCGCCGACTGGCAGGGCGATGACTGCCGGGGCGTGAGGCCCTATATCCCGCAAAACAACAACTGAGTCTTGGAATTGACAGGCCACACCGGCCTGTCAGAGTCCGTTGCGCAAGCAACATCGGGGGAAGGCATGACTCCAAAAATCGCATTCGGATTGGCGGCCGCCGCACTCATTCTGTTGCCTGCCGCCGCTTTCGCCGGACATGGCAAGGCCGGGCTGTGGAACGTCACCACCAGCATGCAGATGGCGAGCATGCCGCAAATGTCGCCCGAAGCCATGGCCATGATGAAGGCCCGCGGCATGAAGATGCCGGGCATGGGCCAGCCCATGACCTCCCAAATGTGCATGACCCAGGAACAGGTGAATGGCGACGTACCGCCGGCGATGCGCGACCGGGGAGAAAATTGCTCCACCAAGCTGTTGAGCCAGACTGCGACCAGCATGAAGTCCGAAGTCACCTGTCATGGCCGCATGGAGGGGGCGGGTCATGCGGAAGTGACATGGCGCGGCAATGAGCATTATGAAGGCACCTACAGCTTCAAGGGCACGATGGAAGGCCGCCCGCAGGATATCAGCACCCGCTATAGCGCCGACTTCGTGAAGAGCGATTGCGGCGCGGTGAAACCGGCGAAGGTGATGTCGCATTAGGAGCGATGCCGCACTGACAGAAGACGCCAAGGCGTTTGCAGCTTTGCTGCGTGAGAGCCGCCGCACGGTGATCTTCACCGGCGCCGGCATATCGACGGAGTCGGGCATCCCGGATTTCCGTTCGCCGGGTGGTGTCTGGACCAGGATGCAGCCCATCGCTTTCCAGGACTATCTGTCCGATCCTGAGGCGCGCCGCCTGTCCTGGCAGCGGCGGTTGGAAATGGAAGAAACCTGGAACGCGGTCCGCCCCAATGACGGCCATCGCGCCGTGGCCGAGTTGGTGACGCGCGGCAAGGCAAGCCATGTCATCACCCAGAATATTGACGGGCTGCATCAACTGAGCGGTGTGCCGGATGAGAGGTTGATCGAACTGCACGGCAGTACCCGTTACGCCAAATGCCTGGACTGTGGCACGCGGATCGAGATTGCCGATGTTTTTGCCCATGTCACCGCACAGGGCGATGCGCCTGGCTGCGGAACGTGCGGAGGGCTGGTAAAGACGGCCACCATCTCCTTCGGCCAACCCATGCCGGAAAGCGAAATGGCCCGCGCCGCCTCCGCCGTCAGGGCTTGTGACCTGATGCTGGTGTTGGGGTCTTCGCTGGTGGTCTATCCGGCGGCGGGGTTCCCGTTGCAGGCCAAGCGCCAGGGCGCGGGGCTTATAATCCTCAACCGGGAAGAAACGCCCCTGGACCGCTATGCCGACCTGGTGATTAATGCCGAAATAGGCCCCACTTTGCAGTCGGTTATTGACGCTTTGTAAGCCAGCGCGGGTCTTTTGCCCTCTGGCTGCGTTGCTTCGTCGCTCATGGACCATCAGTGTCCACATCGCTCCTCGCTCCTGGCCAGAGGACAAAATCCCTCGCGCCGGAAATCCTTCTGGAACGGGGGTGTTTTTAACCAGTTGCTCCCCCATATTGGATCGTTAGACTAAACGAATCCCTCAAGTCCGGAGAATGAATTTGCGCCGCGCCGAAGAAGAAGACGACAAGGAAGAAAAATCCCCGCGGCCCGAACCCCAATCGGCGGAGATAGCAAAGGCGCTCTACAAGTCGCGCACCGTGCTGGTGTTCGGCGAAGTGGACATGAAGATGGCCGAACGGGTCACCGCCCAGCTTCTGGCCTATGCCGAGAGCGAGGGTGACATCCGCGTCATCGTCAATTCGCCCGGCGGCCATGTGGAATCCGGCGACACCATCCACGACATGATCCGGTTTGTCGGCAACCGGGTAAAGGTGATCGGTACCGGCTGGGTGGCTTCGGCCGGCGCGCACATCTATCTGGGCGCCAAGCGTGAGAACCGCTATTGCCTGCCGTTCACCCGCTTCCTCCTGCATCAGCCCTTGGGCGGGGTGCGTGGCCAGGCCAGCGACATCACCATCGAGGCGGAAGAAATTCTCAAGATGCGCGCCCGCCTGATCAAGGAAATCGCCGCCGAGACCGGCCAGTCTTACGAAAAGGTGGTCGCCGACACGGAGCGCAATTTCTGGATGGGCGCGGATGAGGCCGTGAAATACGGCCTGGTCGGCAAGATCGTCACCAACGCATCCGAAGTGTAGGCCGTGACTGCGGTTCCCTGGTGGAAGGGTGCCGCAATCTATCAAGTCTATGTCCGCAGTTTCTGCGACGGCAATGGCGACGGGCAGGGTGATCTTCCCGGCCTGATCTCCAAGCTGGATTATATCCGCTCGCTGGGCGTGGATGCGATCTGGCTGTCGCCCATTCATCCGTCGCCCAACCGCGACTGGGGCTATGACGTTTCCGACTATGAAAATGTGCATCCCGACTATGGCACGCTGGAGGATTTCCGCCGGTTGATCGACGCCGCGCATGCGCGCGGTTTGAAGATCATCCTGGATGAGGTATTGGCGCACACCTCCGACGAACATGCCTGGTTCGCGGCCAGCCGCGACGGCGATGCGCAAAAGCGCGATTGGTATGTCTGGGCGTCGCCGAGGGATGACGGCACGGTGCCCAACAATTGGCTGTCTGTCTTCGGGGGACCGGCCTGGTCCTATCAGCCGGCACGGCGGGACTATTATCACCACAAGTTCCTGCGCCAGCAGCCCAAGCTGAACTGGATGAACGCGAGCGCGCGCGAAGCCGCGCTGAAGATTCTCGACCTTTGGCTGGAGCGGGGTGTGGACGGTTTCCGCCTCGACGTCGCCAATGCCTTTCTCCACGATACGCGATTGCGCGACAACCCCGCCATTCCGGCGCAGCAGCGTGGTCCGATGGAATGGGCCGCGGCCGCCAACATGCAGCGGCATCTCAACGACTCCAATCTGGAAGAGAACAGGGCGGTGCTGGATGTGATCCGCCGGCGCGTGGATGCCTTCGACGATCGCTTCGTATTCGGAGAGTTCTCCGAGGAGTTCGAGCGTTCCGGCTGTTACCTTCCATCCGACCAAGGCCTGCATGCCGGCTACAACTTCGCGCTGCTGCTGGCCATCGACGCGGCCGCTATCCGCGGACATCTGGACACCCTGGCCAAATTCCCCGATCACTGGCCGGCGGTTTCCTTTTCCAACCATGACGTGATCCGCACCGCCACCCGTTTCGGGCCGGGTTCGGCGAAAGTCATGCTGGCCCTGCTCTGCGCCCTGCGCGGCACCATCCTGCTCTACCAGGGCGAGGAGTTGGGGCTGCCGGAGGTGGAATTGCGGCGCGACCAGCTCAAAGACCCGGTCGGCGATCTTTACTACCCCCTGTTCAAAGGGCGTGACGGTTGTCGTACGCCCATGCCCTGGGACGCGGAGGAGCCCAATTTCGGTTTTACCACCGGCGTGCCCTGGTTGCCCCCAGGATCGGAGCATCGCGGCCTGGCGGTTTCGGAGCAGGACCAAAAGCCCACATCCGCGCTCAGCTTCCTTCGCCTGCTGCTGCGGGAGAGAAAAGCCAGCGCGCCCTTGCGGCAGGGCGACCTGCAACTGCTGGAAGCACCCCTGCCGCTGATCGCCTTTGTCCGGGGCGGGAGCGTGCTTTGCGCCTTCAACCTGGGCGCTGAGGAAATGCGCTGGACAGCCCCTGAAAGCCGGTTCCTGGGCTTCGGGACGGGCGGGATCATCCAAAACGGGACGGACCTAATCCTGGGGCCGTTCAGCGCTTATTTCGGCGCGCTCTAGGGCTTTCAACGCCGCTTCCAGCGGCAGCAACACACAGAGATGCCGCCCCACATGGTCTTTGAGACCATCGAACACCTCATAGCCACCGAGTTGGTTCTGTGAGTCCGACGCGCCCCGCAAAAAGGCTCGTACCCCGGCCGCCAGGCTGGCGAGGCCCGCCTGGTCCCGGCCAACGGCAGAGGTCGCCAGAAGCGCCGCCGAGGCCTGGGTCAGGACACAGGCCCGGGTGGCATGGGCCAGGGCCGTGACCTGACCATCCTTCAGCGCCAGCTCCACCGTCACCCGGTCGCCGCAGGCGGGGTTGTGGACCGTCGCGGCCGCATCCGGCGCGGCCAGGTGGCCGGCGCCCGTCGCGTCAGCAGCGAGGCGCAGCAAGTCGCGCCGGTACAGGGGGTCATCCGTCATCGCGGAACAGTTCAAACGCCACATTAATACGCAAGTCAAAGCCTTTGGAGTGCAAGCTGTTTTGCGCCGGGGGAGCGGTTGCGGAGGGGGCCATGTAGACAGGGAAACGGGCTCTAGGCGCCGGCGCGGGCCGCGACCCTTGGGAGCCGCATCCGGGCGCACAACCCTCCGCCCGGCCGGTTCTCCAGCCGGACCGCTCCGCCATGCCCTTCTGCGATCGCTTTCACCAGGGTCAGGCCCAATCCCGTGCCGCCGG
>DATBCP010000195.1:0-3020 GCA_036270435.1 Rhizomicrobium sp.
GGCACGCTTTGGCCGTTCTTGCCGCAGGTGCCGATGCCTGTGTCCAGCTTCATGTCATTGCCGATCATCGAGACGCGCGTCAACGACTCCGGGCCGGAGCCGATCAGGGTGGCGCCCTTGATGGCCAGTCCCAGCTTGCCGTCCTCGATCAGGTAAGCCTCGGTGCAGGAAAACACGAACTTGCCATTGGTGATATCGACCTGGCCGCCGCCAAAGTTGGTGGCATAGATACCCTTTTTGACGCTGGCCAAAATCTCGCCGGGATCCTTGTCGCCGCCCAGCATATAGGTGTTGGTCATGCGCGGCATCACCGGCGAGCCATAGGATTGCCGGCGCCCATTGCCGGTGGGCGCCACGCCCATCAGCCGGGCATTCTGCCGGTCCTGCATATAGCCCTTGAGGATGCCATCCTCGATCAAAACCGTGTGGTGGGTCGGCGTGCCTTCGTCGTCGATGGAGAGCGAGCCGCGCCGCCCGTCCAGGGTACCGTCATCCACCACCGTCACGCCGGGCGCGGCCACCCGTTCGCCCAACAGCCCGGCGAAAGCGCTGGTTTTCTTGCGGTTGAAATCGCCTTCCAGCCCATGGCCGATGGCTTCGTGCAGCAGGATTCCTGGCCAGCCGGGTCCCAGCACCACGGTCATCTCGCCGGCGGGGGCGGGGATGGAAGTGAGATTGACCAGCGCCTGACGCAGAGCTTCGTCGATCGCCGCCTGCCAATAGGCCGGATCGAGATAGGTCTCGTAACCGCTGCGGCCACCGCCGCCGAACATGCCGCTTTCCTGGCGGCCATTCTCTTCCACCACCACCGAGACATTCAGCCGGACGAGGGGGCGGATGTCGGTATACTGCTCGCCACCGGCGCGGATGATCTCAATGCGCTGCCATTCGCCCGACAGGCCGGCGGAAACCTGGCGCACCCTTGCGTCACGGCCACGGGCATAGGCGTTCATGTCCTCCAGCAGCTTGACCTTTTTCTCGAAGCCGGCCGTCTCCAGCGGATCAATGTCGGTATAAAGCTTGACGTTGCTGCGGGCCGGGGCACCTGCGGCTGCGCCGGAATAACCTTGGGCCACGGCGCGCACGGTGTTGGCGGCGCGGGCAATGGCCTCTTCTGAAATATCCGAGGCATGGGCATAGCCGGTAGCCTCCCCGGCCACCGCGCGCAAACCGAAGCCTTGGCTGGTGTCGAAAGTGGCCGCCTTCAGGCGGTTATCGTCATAGCTGAACGATTCGGACTGGCTGTATTCCAGGTACAATTCCCCGTCGTCGGAGCCCTTGAGCGCCTCGTTCACCGTCTGTTGGACCCGGGCCCGGTCCATGCCGGTACGGGAGAAGAAAAGATCTTGGTCGGCCATCACTGTCTCCGAATTGGGTCGGCAGCGGCAAAAAGCCCCGTGCCAGATGCGTTTAGCCCTAGATATCGGGGTTCGCGGCGGTTCCGGCAAGCGCTGCGCCAGGGAACGGCAAGGCAATTCGAACCTCCTGTCGTCCGGCAGGCCCGGCTGGCCCCTCGGCCGTGCCATAAGGTCGCAATGACTTTAAGGGCTTAACCCCTCTAAATCCCCGCCAAGAATCTGAAAAAGGGCGGGTATTCCACCGCCCTGTTCCTTTGCGAGGTCGCGAGCATGTTTTTGCGGAAATCCGGTATCGGCGCGGCAGCGGCCGCCCTCCTGGCCTTTTCGGGCCTTCCGGCGCTCGCCCTGCCCAAGTCCTATGAGATGGGCTTCCAGCCGGCGGCCTCTCCGGTGATGGAGCAGATAGAGACGTTCCACACCGAACTGCTCTGGATCATCGTCGCGGTCTGCCTGTTCGTGCTGGCGCTCTTGGCATGGATCGTCATCAAGTATCGCGCCGGCGCCAATGCGGTGCCTTCCAAGGTCCATCACAATACCATTCTGGAAGTGGCCTGGACCCTGATCCCGGTGATTATCCTGGTCTTCATCGCCGTGCCGTCCTTCCGCTTGCTGTATTTCGAAGCGGTGATCCCCAAGCCCGATGTCACCATCAAGGCGATCGGCAAGCAGTGGTTCTGGAGCTACGAATATCCCGGCTCGGCCGCCGGCTTCACCTATGACTCGCTGGGGCTTTCGGATGCCGACGCGGCCAAGGCGAGCAAGCCGCGCCTGCTGGGCGTGGACAATCCCATCTACGTCCCGGTCAACAAGGTGATCGAGGTCGATACCGTCGGCGCCGACGTGATCCATTCCTGGGCCATGCCCCAGATGGGCGTGAAGATGGATGCTGTGCCGGGGCGCATCAACCACACCTGGTTCAAGCCCACCCAGATGGGCGTGTTCTATGGCCAATGCTCCGAATTGTGCGGCGCCCGCCACGCCTACATGCCCATCGAACTGCATGTGGTGAGCGAGGCCGACTACAACGCCTGGCTGGCCGACTCCAAGAAGAAGTTCGCCGCGATTGAGAACGACGCCACCCGCGTCGCGTCGAAATAGGAAACATCGCCATGACCACCACCTTCGACGCCCATCACGAAGACGTCCATCACGGCGGGGATCACGCCCACCATCCCACCGGCTGGCGCCGCTATGTCTATTCCACCAACCACAAGGACATCGGCACGATGTACCTGATCTTTGCGGTGGTGGCGGGCTGCATCGGCGGCTTCTTCTCCATGATGATGCGGGCCGAGCTGATGTATCCGGGCCTGCAGGTCTTCAAGGAACCGCACACCTTCAATGTCTTCGTCACCGGCCACGGGTTGGTGATGGTGTTCTTCATGATCATGCCCGCCATGATCGGCGGCTTCGGCAACTGGCTGGTGCCTTTGATGATCGGGGCGCCGGACATGGCCTTCCCGCGCATGAACAACATTTCCTTCTGGCTCCTGCCTTTCAGCTTCGCCTTCCTGGTGCTTTCCATGTTCGTGGAAGGTGATTCCGGCGGTATCGGCGTGGGCGGTGGCTGGACCCTCTATGCGCCGCTCTCCACCACCGGCTCGCCCGGCCCGGCCATGGACTTCGCCATCTTCTCGCTGCACATCGCGGGCGCGTCCTCGA
>DATBCP010000196.1:0-4489 GCA_036270435.1 Rhizomicrobium sp.
TCCGAGGCGATCACCGCCAGGGCGAGCAGGATGGCGCCGGCCGCCGCGAAACCGCCTGTGGCGGCCGGGCCGGTAAGGGTCTCGCCAAATCCGCCCACCGCGATCACCGCGGCGGCCAAGGCGACAAGCGCAAAGGCCCCCGCGCCAGGCGCGATCACCTGCGCCGCCTTGTGACCGCGCCGACCGCAATAGACCAGATAAATGGCAACCGCCAGGCTTCCCAGCACCACGAGAATATCCGTCAGCAAAGTCGCTGCCGGCACACCGACATAGGCAAGGGCACCCAGAAGAATCAGGCCGAGACAAGCCAGATCGAAACGCCGTTGGTATTTGGGAAAAATGTCACGTACCGGGATGATGGCATTGGCCAGGCGCATGCCCGCGGCCAGCGCCAGCACCGTGAGGAAAGCCGAGAGACCGTAAGGCCCGCCATAAGGCAAGGTCAGGCTCGCATCGAACATGCCGGTTCCCGCAAGCCAACTGAACAGCAGCATCAACAAAGTGAACGCCACCCAGCGCGGCGCGGCATGGCCGATCAGGACCGCGAGCCCGCCGGTGATCAGCGCCGCCGCCGCGATCAAGGCACCGACCGCCGTGATGAAGATGGCAAGTTGACGATTATGGGCCGACAGCGCCGGTTCGGTCCAGGCCGCAAGCGCCGGCGGCGAATCCGCCGAACCGACCCGGATGGCCAGGCCGACCGTGGAGACCGGCGGCACGATCACGCGCCAGGCGCGGTGTCCATAGGCGCTGGCCGTTTCCACCACGGTCCCTGAATCCGAACTTGCCACGGCCAGGATGGCGGGGCGGGAACGGCGAGGCAGAAGCGAAAGGGCGGCGTGGGGCGGCTGGCCCGCCAGCAATACGCGGGCGGCCGGCCTCACCGTGTCGTTGCTGACCTGGACGATGTACCAAGAAGAGCCATCGGCCTCGGTGCCGCCGCCCGGCGCGCGATACGGGGACAGGAACGGTTTGAGGTCGAGCACATTGTCCGTTCTTCCGAAATTGACCTGCTTGGCGTCCGCCGCCCCTGCGGCGCGGACGCCGCAGAACAGCGCCAAAACCAGAGCGAAACACATCAAAGCAAATCGGCGCGGTTTGTTCATCAATCTCTTGTCGCCAAAGGCGCCAGATTCGAGCCAGGTGTCGGACACCAGACCTCAACCTAGCTGTGCTTCTTCCTTGAGCAAAGCAAATAGCAAGTGATCGGCCCATTCCCCGTTGATCAGGAGATAGCGCCGCGCCAGACCCTCTTGCCTAAAGCCGATGCGCGTCAAAAGCCTGCGGGAAGCATCGTTGCCGATCAGGCAGGCGGCCTCGATACGGTGCAAACCCAGGGTGCGGAAGACAAAAGGGATCAGGACCTTCATGGCCCGGGTCATATAGCCTTGGTTGGCGAATTTCGAACCGACCCAATAGCCCAAGGTGCAGCACTGCGTCACCCCGCGCCGGACATGGGAGAGGGTGCAACCTCCCAGCAACTGGTCATCGCCTTCGCGCAACACAAAGAAGACATAGGCGGAATCCTGCCGTGTTTCCTTTTGATAGCGCTTGATGCGGCGGCGGAAGGCGCCGCGCGTCAGTTCGTCATCGGCCCAGACCGGTTCCCAGGGCGTCAGAAAGGGGCGGCTTTCGGCGCGCAATTTGGACCATATCGGATAATCGGCGACACGCGGATAGCGCAGATAAACGCCCTCGCCGCGAATGACCGGCTGCTGGCCGCCCGGAAAGGTAAGGCCGCGCATGAAGGCGATAGGGCTGGTCTTGGCGAAGGCGGCTTTGACCATCACTCGGCCGCGTCCGGAAGAGTGGCGGAACTGTCCGTAAACCGCCGCGCAAACGCCGCGTGGGATTCCAGCTGGGAAACCGGTCCCACCGCAGCGATGGTGGGCCGTGCGTCCTGCATCACCCGTGTCGCGTAGCGTTTCACCGCATCTGCATCGATGGCGTCGAGCTGGGCGACGATTTCCGCCGCCGATTGCACCTTGCCCAGCGCGAACAATTGCCCGGCGATCTGCTCGGCGCGGGTGCCCGGCCGCTCCATGCCCATCAGCAGCGAAACTTTGAGCTGGGCGCGGGCACGCGCCACTTCCGCTTCGGTCAGTGTGGCCGTGATCGCCTCCATCTCGCCGGCGATGACTGCGGAAATCTCCGCCGCTTCGCTCTCACCGGTGCCGGCATAGATGCCGAGAAAACCCGAATCCAAAAACCCGCTTGAAAAAGCATAGATCGAATAGCACAACCCGCGCTTCTCGCGCGCTTCCTGGAACAGGCGCGAAGAGGTTCCGCCTCCCAATGCGGTGGCATAGATCTGGGCCACGAAATAATCCGGATCGCGGTTGGACAGACCCGGAAAGGCATAGGCGACATGGGCCTGTTCCAGGTCGTCGTGGCTGCGGAAATCGCCGCCCACATACTGCGCCGGCGCCATCACCGGCACCGCGCCGGGATTGAGGCCCGCGCATTTTTCTTCCGCCAAGCCCAGGATCTCGGCATGACTCACCCCGCCGGAGGCGATCAAGGTCATGCCTTCCAGCCGGTATTGCGAGGCCATATAGGATTTGAGCATTTCGCGGCTGAAGCCGGTGACGGTCGCCTCTTCCCCCAGGATCGGCCAGCCCAGCGGCTGGTTCTGGAAGATCGCCGATTGCAGGTGATCGAACACGATATCGTCGGGCGTATCGCGCGCCTGTCCCAATTCCTGCAGCACCACCTGGCGCTCGCGCTCCAACTCCGACTGCTCGAATGTAGGGTTGGTGAGGATGTCGCCGATCAAATCCAACGCCAGCGGCACGTCATTCTTGAGGATGCGGGCATGAAAGGCTGTCTGTTCGCGGCTGGTATAAGCGTTCAGCACGCCACCCACCGCTTCGATCTCTTCGGCAAGGGCGCGGGCGGTGCGGGTGGCGGTGCCCTTGAAGGCCATGTGCTCCAGCATATGGGAGACGCCCATTTGGCTGGGCTCTTCATTGCGGCTGCCGGTATTCACCCAAATGCCGACAGCGGCGCTTTCCAGCGCCGGCATCGGATCGCTCACCACCGTCAAGCCGTTGGAAAGTTTTGAAATTTCGAGGGTCATGCGGCCAGTTTAGAAGAGATGAACCGCTTTATCAAAACCGCGTCCTTGTCCAGGACATCCTGTCGTTCCGGCAGGTTTTTCAGCCCGGCCAGGCGTTCCGGTTCCGGCGGCGGCGCGCCGATCGCCTCGGTCACGGCTTGGGGGAATTTGGCGGGATGGGCGGTCGAAAGGATCACCACCGGCGAGAGCGGCCCCTGATTTTTTGAGCCCATCTTCATGGCCGCGGCCACGCCGACAGCCGTGTGCGGATCGATGATCCGCCCCGTCAGTCTATAGACCGCCTTGATGGCGGCACGCGTTTCGTCGTCGTCGCTGGCAAAGGCACTATAGCGGCCGCGCAATTCGGCAAGGACAGGCGGCGGCAGTTCCAGCCGCCGCGTGCGGGTGAAGTCGTTCATGGCGGCGGCCGTCCAATCCGCGTCACGATGGGCCGCCTCGAACAGAGCGCGCTCGAAATTCGACGCCACCTGGATGTCCATGGAGGGGCTCAGCGTCGCGTGGCTGGCGCCGCTGGCATAGACGCCGTCATTCAAGGCGCGCGCCATGATGTCATTGGCGTTGGTGGCGATCACCAGCCGCGCCACATCCAGTCCCATGCGGCTGGCCGCTTCGCCGGCGAAAATGTCGCCGAAATTGCCGGTGGGCACCACAAAGGTTGCGCTAGCGCCAGCGTCGCGCGCAAGGTTTTCCAATGCCGACGTAGCGGTGAAGTAATAAACGCATTGCGCCGCAATGCGGGCGAAGTTGATGGAATTGACGGCCGTCAGGCTGATCTCGTCCGCGAACGGCTTGTCGGCGAACAGCGCCTTCACGATGGCCTGGGCGTCGTCGAAGCTGCCATTCAGCGCGATATTATGGACATTTGCGTGGTTCGAGGTCGTCATCTGCAGCCGCTGCACGTCACTGACTCGTCCGCGCGGGTGCATCACAAAGACATCGATATTGGGCAGTCCACCCAGCGCCGCGATGGCGGCAGAGCCTGTGTCGCCGCTGGTGGCGGCGACGATGGTGGCGCGCCCTCCCCGCTTGGTGAGCGCGCGGCTGAACAGCTGGCCCAGCACCTGCAGGGCGATATCCTTGAAAGCCAAAGTGGGGCCGTGGAACAGCTCCAGCAGATAGCGGCCCTCACCGATCTCGCTCAGAGGCGCGATAGTGGCCGCGTCGAATCCGGCATAAGCCGCTTCCACGGCGGGGCGCAGCTCCGCATCACTGAACGACTCGCGGCTGAATTCCGACAGGATGCGGAAGGCGGCATCCTGGTAGCGCATGCCTTGAAGGCCGCCGGAAATCTGCGGCCAAGTTTCGGGCAGATAGAGGCCGCCGTCGGGCGCCAAGCCTGCCAGCAGTACATCGGAGAAGGAGGCCGAGGGCGCAGTCCCCCGGGTGGAGATGAATTGCATGGCGGGGGTT
>DATBCP010000197.1:0-5899 GCA_036270435.1 Rhizomicrobium sp.
CAGGACAAATCCCACGGACGACGCAGGCTTTGCGCAAAAGGTCTGGCGCTTTTGGCGGGACCGCCGCGGCAATTACGCGGTGATCACTGCGCTTATGTCACCCGTTCTGATCGGGTCGGCAGGCTTGGCCACCGAAGGCGGACTGTGGATGTATGTCCATCAGAGCCTGCAAGGTGCGGCCGACTCCGCCGCCCTCAGCGCGGCAACGCAGTACAGCCTCAACACCTCTGCCAGCCTGGACAACCAGGCGCAATCCGTCATCGCGACATACGGCTACACGGTCGGCACCGCGGGCACCACCGTGACGGTCCATCGCCCGCCCGCGACGGGCGCCTATAGCGGCAACACCTCGGCAATCGAAGTGGTCGTGACCACGCAACAGTCGCGGCTGCTGTCTTCCCTTTTCAACAGCGGCAATGTCACCTTGACCGGCCGCGCCGTGGCGTTGCCCGGCAATAACGGCACGGGCTGCGTGCTCACGCTCAATCCCACGCTCAGCGGTGCCGTGACATCGAAGGGCAGCAGCGGCATTACTCTCACGCAATGCAGCGTCTATGATGATTCCAACGATTCCGGCGCACTGACCAATGGCGGCAGCGCGACTATCAATGCCCTGTCGGTCAATGTGGTGGGCCAGATCTCCGGCGGTTCGGGCATCACCACGACCCAAGGAACCAATGTCGGCGTTTCGCCGATCAGCGATCCTTACGCCAATGTGGTCATGCCGACGCCCGGCGCATGCGATCAGAATAATACCACCGAGAAGACCACGATCACCATCGATCCGGGCGTGTATTGCAACGGCTTGCAGCTCAATGCCGGCGCGGTCGTCACGATGAACCCGGGCATCTATTTCATCGACCGGGGCTCGCTGCAGATGGCGGGCGGTTCCACCTTGCAAGGTACGGGCGTGACCATCATCCTCACCTCCAGCACCGGCAAGAATTACGCCACCGCGACCATCAATGGCGGCGCCACCTTGGCGATCACCGCACCCACGACCGGAGCGACGGCCGGTATCGCGATTTTCGGTGACCGCAACATGCCCACCAGCAACACGTACAAGTTCAACGGTGGCAACAATCAGGTCCTGGGCGGCGCGGTCTATATTCCCAAGGGGACCCTGGAATATGCGGGCGGCAACAACACAAGCACCAACTGCACCCAGATCATCGCCGATAATGTCACCTTCACCGGCAATTCCCTGCTGAAGATCAATTGCAGCGGCTCCGGGACAAGACCGATTGGGACATCGGTGGCGAGTCTGGTGGAGTAGGCGATGCGGGCATTTGGAAAGAGATTTGCCAAGGCCGATGACGGAGTCGCCGCCATCGAGTTCGCGGTCCTGGGCGCGGTACTGTGCCTGATCGTGGTCGCGGTGGGAGACTTGGGCCTGGGCTTCTACAGCGACATGCAAGTGCAGAATTCCGCCCAGGCTGGGGCGCAATATGCCGCCGTGCATGGGTTCAACAGCACGTCCATTTCCAATGCCGTCACAAATGCCACCTCCGTCACGGGAATCACCGCCTCTCCGGCGCCGGCACAATTTTGCGGCTGCGTGACGGGCACGACGATGGCGACAGCGACCTGCGGCACCACCTGCGCCAACGGCATGACGGCCGGCACCTATGTCAGCGTTTCCGCCGCGCGCACCTACTCGACCCTGCTTTCCTATCCCGGCTTTCCGGCCAGCTACAGCCAGGCTGCAACCTCAACCGTCCGCATCCAATGACCAAACGCTTTTTCCGGACCGATAGAAGCGGCGCCACGGCGCTGGAATTTGCGCTGTGCGCGCCGGCCTTCTTTATGCTGGTGATGGGCATCGTGCAGGGCGGTCTGCTGGTCTGGATGCAACTGGCGCTTCAGCAGGGCGTGGAAGCCGCAGCCCGCTGCGCCAGCATCAACAAAACTGCCTGCGCCAGCACCAGCCAGATCCAGGCCTTTGCGTCCACCGCCAGTTTTGGCCTGACCCCGCCCGCGGCCAGTTTTACTGTCACGTCCCCCTCTTGCGGCAACTTGGTCCAGGCCAGCTATACGCCGACCTATCTTCCCAGCTTTCCCATTCCGACGCGGACGCTGACGGCTCAGGCCTGTTTTCCCACCTGACGCACTAACAAAAGTGGATTCGCTGCGCGATCCCGTTCCCTGCCGGAACGGGTCGAGGCGAGACGCGTTTGCTTGTTGCCTTAACTTGGGGAACTCACATGAACGGAGTCATCTACCTCGTGGGCCTGATCGTGGTGGTCATGGCCATCCTGTCCTTTGTTGGGCTGCGCTGAGATGAGCAGCTCCGGCGTCATCCTTCCCAGCGAGCCTATTTCGCGCGTGCGATGGCCCGCAATCATCGCGGGCGCCATGGCGGCAACAGGCGTTTCCTTTACCCTCCATGCCTTCGCGACCGGTGTGGGCTTGAGCGTGGCTTCGACGGCGCCGACCTGGCGGGACACCTCCTGGGGCTTATGGGCGCTGTCCGGCATATACCTCGTATTTGCGGCGCTCTGTGCCTTCGCCGTGGGCGGTTATATCGCCGGCCGCATGCGCACATCGGTCAATACCGCTGGCGCGGAAGTTGAAAATATCGACGGCATGCATGGATTGATCACCTGGGGATTGGCAGTCGTCATGACGGCTCTCCTGGCGCTGGGTGTTGCCGCCACCACAGCGCCCGCTGTGGCGCCGACCGTCGGCGCCCAATCGACTCCGGGTGAAAGCGTGATCGCAACCGAGTTGGATGAGTTGTTCCGCAGTCCCCATCCCATCCCCGACCGCGAGTATCGCCGTGCGGAAGCCGCGCGCATCCTGCTCAAATCCTCCAGCCATACCGGCGTGCTCAATCCCGACCGCCGCTACTTGTACGCCATGATCGAGTCGGTGGTCGGTTTGCGCCCCGACGAGTCCATGCCGCGGGTCGACCATGCCATAGACGCTTCCAAGCAGGAACTCCATCGCGCTCGTGTGGCCGCCGTGTTGCAGGCCTTTTTCATCGGGGCCGCACTCTTCGCCGGAGCGGCTGTGGCCTGGTTTGCAGCCTGGGAAGGCGGACGCGACCGGGAAAGAGGCACGTTTCCGATCTGGTCACGCCGTCACGCCTGAGCTTTAGAGCAAGTTAAGGTCAGATTGAAACAGCTGCGTTGCGTTGCGGCGAGGCGTTCCGCAAGGAGCCGTCCGAAGAGCGTATCGGGAATACGGTCGAGGACGGCGACACCGCGGGCGCCCGCCGCAACACAACCCGAAGGGCCGGGGTCTTTTGCGTCGTGTGTTCGTCGAAAGGCTTGCCCGTATTTCCGATACGGGCCGCGCCTTTCTCCTGCCCACGCCACAAAATCCCTCCGGCGCAGCGATTCAATCTGACCTTAACTTGCTCTAGCCGCTCGTTCGGACCGTCCGAACCCGCCGCCTCGGAACCGAGGCGCGGGCCAGGACGTTAGTCGGCAAGGTGTTGGAATCCTATCAAGGAGGAACGGCCATGCCCAAATCCAGCCAACGGCAGAGAAAGACCATTGGGCGCGTCATGCATGAATATGAACATGGGGAACTGAAAAGCGGCCGCGATGGCAAGGGCGGCAAAGTCCAGAACCGGCGCCAGGCCATCGCCATCGCTCTGCAAGAAGCCGGTGCTTCCAAGTACGAAAGCGCGCGCAAGAACCGCCGAAACGAGGCCAGGACCGAGCGCAAGGAAGCGCAGGGCAAGACTGCGCAACAGGAGAAGGAAGGCAAGTCCCATATCGGCGCCCGGGGCCAGCGGGAAAGCTCGCCCGCCATGGGCGGCAAGAATGCCACCAAGCTCACGCGCGGCGGCGCCAAGGCGGCCCGCAGCCGCGTGCGCAACGAGCCCGGGACCAAAGAAGAGCTCTATCAGCGGGCCAAGAGCAAAGGGATCGAAGGCCGTTCCAAGATGACCAAGCGGCAGCTGGAGAACGCACTGCACGCCTGATCAGGGAATCGGGATCTCGAACGGCCCCGCCGGCAGACCTGACGCATCCGTGAGCGTGCAGACGGGGCTGTCGCCCCAGCAATAGCGCACCCGCGTCGCGGACCCCGCATTCGCCAGCGTCACCTGGTCGCCGGCAATTATGGCATGGGCCCAGCGGCAGGATGCTCCATCGCACAGTTCGAAAGCATTGGGCTCGCCATTATAGGCCGTGAGCGAGCCGGTCACGTCCCGAAATGCCACGCTGACACCATCGCCACTGCGCCGCGCCGACACAACGCGCGCGCCGGAAGGCGCCAAGGCCTCGCCGTACAGGAGATGCCTTGCCGCAATGGAAAGCCGCCGGCCGATTTCCTGCTTGTTGGCGGGATGCAGGTTCTTCGGATCGCCCACGTCAAAAGTGACGATGAGCGCGGCATGCGGATCGGCTTCGGCAGTCCTGCGCTGTGCCTCGCGCACATCCGACCAGAGCGACTCTTCGGGCCTGGTGGGCGTGGGCCCGTAATCGGGGATCTGCACGATCAAAAAGGGCAGGGCCGCGCCAAACAGCTTGCGCCAATCCGCCATCATCGCCGTCAAGGTCGCCTGATAGTGCTGTGCGAAATAGAGGTTGGATTCGCCCTGATACCAGATGGCGGCCTTGACGCCGTAAGGCCCGATCGGCGCGATCATGCCGTTGTACTGCAGGCCGACGCCATGCATCGGCCCCCAGGGAATTTGCGGCGCGATCAGCGTGTCGACCGGCTTGTAGCGCCAGGGCTGGTCCAGCATCACGCTGCTGCCATCAGCCAGGCGGATCGCCCGGGTCGAAACGGGACCGGCGAGACCACAATTCTTCCAGCTGCAAAAGATATTCAGGGTGATGCTGTTGTCGCCGGCATGCAGCAAGCCTTTGGGCAGGACATGGCGGGCATCGGGCTGTTGCGAACTGCCGCCGACGCCCACGCCATTGACCCAGCTTTTCTCTTCCTCGTTGGCGCGGCCGAGATCCAGCGTCGCCGGCTGCGCAGCCTGTGCCGCCGTCAAAACGACATTGGTGGAGAGCCACATCTGTCCCACAAAGCCCACACCGGGTTCCGCCGTACCGTCCGGCGAGGCGAGGCCGGGCCATTCGCCCCAGGGGCCAAGGCCTTGCGGTGCCACCAGCCAGGACGAGGTGTCGTCCTTCCAAGGCTCGCCCTTTCCATGGGCGCGCCACCAGTTTTCCCAGGCCTGGTCCCAGCGGCGCGAAGCGGCGTCGGCGTCGCGCTGGTTCAGGGCCAGCATGTCGAGATCGTCATTGTAGAAGCCCAGGTCGCGCAGGCTCGGCCCGCTCACCCAGCCGCGATCGCGGGTGCCGCCCCAGGCCACCGTGACCAGGCCGATAGGGACTTTGATTTGCTTTTTCAGTTCGCGCGCGAAGAAGAAACAACTGGCGGAGAAATCGCCGGCGGTCTGAGGCGACTCCACCTTCCAGCTCACCGGCGTGCTGAAGACTGAGAACTGGGTGGGACTGGCGACGCGGTCCACCGCCAGCTCGCGCACCTGGCTGTCGGTGGCGGCGGCAATCTCCGTCTCGGCATTGGCGGCCCGGCGCACCGTGAGCGCCATATTGGACTGGCCGGTGCAAAGAAACACATCGCCGATCAGGACATCGTTCACCTGCTGGCTTTGCGCGCCGGCATGGACTTGCAAATTATAGGGTCCGCCTGCCGGCATGGCCGGCAAAGTGACATTCCATTGTCCGCCAGCCGATGCACGCCCAGTGGCACTGGCTGTTCCCAGCTGTACGCGGATATCGCTGCCCGCAGGCGCCGTGCCATAGATGCGGATGGGTTGATCGCGCTGCAAGACCGCATGATCGGCGAACATGGGATGCAGCAGGGTTGCGGCCTCAGCCGGCGCGGCCGCAAGCAGCGCAATGGTGACGATCAGCGCCTTCATGATTTCCCCCGCATGCTCGCACGCTCAAGGCGTGGCGGCTTTGTG
>DATBCP010000198.1:0-5014 GCA_036270435.1 Rhizomicrobium sp.
GTCACCCGCTTGCCCTGAAACCGCGCCACCGCCAGCTCGGTTTCGCTCGGCCCCGCGGGCGGATTGCCCGAAATCACCGAGGCGCCATAGGGAGAGCCGGCGCCGGCAAACATGACCGGATCGGCATAGCCGGTTGGCACGATAATGAAGCCCAGATGCGCCAAGGGATTCCACAAGGAGATAACGGTGGACTCATTGCCGCCATGCGGCTGGGCCGAGCCGGCAAAAACAGAGCCCGCCTTGCCGACCAGCTTGCCTTGGACCCACAGCCCGCCCAGGCTGTCGATAAAGGCCTTGAGCTCGGACGAGACATTGCCGAAACGGGTGGGAGTACCGAAAATCACCGCATCGGCCCAGACCGCATCCTCAGGCGTGGGGGCGGGGTAGCGGGCATTCATCGCCTCGGCGCTTTCCTTCCAGCCCGGCACCGAACTCATCACGTCCCAGTCAACCAGCTCGCGGACACGGCGCAGGCGGACTTCGGCGCCTTCGCTTTCGGCGCCTTCCGCCACCGCCTTTGCCAGCCGCTCAATCGTGCCGCTGCGGGAATAGAAGGGGATGAAAACCTTGGGGCCAGCCACGCGATCCTCCGGATTTGAAGTGACGGGAGAGAAGATGGGGGCCTGGCTCTATTCTGAAAACTGGGATAATTTCGATAGAACTGTTCGATAAAGTCGAAAAGATGGACCCCAAATCCCCGACTTTGGACCAGATTTCTGTTTTCCTGGCGGTGGTGGAGGCCGGCAGCTTCGCCGGGGCGGCACGGCGGCTGGGGCGGGCCACCTCGGTCATCAGCTATGCCATCGCCAATCTGGAAAACCAGCTCGGGGTTTGTCTGTTCGTACGCGCCGGAACCGCCCGTCCCAAGCTGACCGATGCCGGGCAGGCCATTCTTTCGGACAGCCGCAACCTGGCGATCGCGGTGGATGGCTTGCTGGCCAAGGCGCGCGGTCTCACCGGCGGACTGGAAGCGGAAGTGTCGCTGGTGGTGGATGTGATGTGGCCGGCCAAAAAGCTGGTGAAGGCACTGGATGAATTCCGCCGCAGGTTTCCCACCGTCGCGCTGCGCCTGCAGGTCGAGACCTTGGGCGCGGTCACCCATGCGGTGATGGAGGGGACGGCGGCCTTCGGCATCAGCGGACCCTTGGAGGTGACCAGCGATCTGTTGGTCCGCGGGCCGGCCGGCTCGGTGAAGCTGGTCCCGGTCGCGGCATCGACCCATCCCCTGGCGCTGATGCAGGGGACGATCAGCGCGGCGCAGGCGCGCGATCATCTCCAACTGGTGTTGACCGACCGCTCGCCCCTGACCCAGGGCCGCGACTTCGGTGTCCTGTCGGTGCGGAGCTGGCGGCTGGCGGATCTGGGCGCCAAACATGCGCTGCTATTGGCGGGCATGGGTTGGGGCAACATGCCCAAACCGATGGTGAATGAAGACCTCAAACGCGGACGGCTGATGGAGTTGAAGATCGAGACGCCGGGCGTGCCGGTCTATCCCTTTCACACCGTCTATCGCAACGACACCCCGCCCAGACCCGCCGCATCATGGTTGATGGAAAGATTGGCTCTAACGTAGCTCGAGCCCGTTCGGCCGGCGAAAGGTCCGCTGGACCTTTCGCTATTCGGCCTCACTCCGCCGGGCGACCCGCAGCATCCGTCAGCTTCCTTCCCCCTCATGGCGAAGCCACGTGAGGGGGAAGGTGTCACAGCGAAGTGTCGGCAGTACGCCGACCTGAGCTGTGACGGATAGGGGTAGTTAAAAACAAAGCGCGCGCATCGCCAAAGAAAATGCACTCCAGATCGAAGCAAACACTCGCGCATTCGCGCGAACGCGCGTAGAGTTTTTATGTCAAACACAAAACCATGGAGTGAATGACATGGCAGCGAAGAAAAAGAAGAAGGCTAAGAAGGCGTCCAAAGCGAAGAAGTCCAAGAAGGCGCCCGCCAGGAAATCCAGCAAGAAGTCCAAGAAGGCAACCAGGAAAGCGGCGAAGAAGCCGGCCAAGAAGGCCAAAAGGGCTGCGCCGAAGAAAGCGGCCAAGCCGGCCGCGGCGGCCCCGGCGCCTGCCCCGAGCGATATCCCGCCCGCGGCTCCTGCCGGCGCCTGATTGAATATCGAATGAAACAGCGCCGCGCGCCTTTTTTCGGAGCGCGGCGTTGTCTTTTCGCAAACCCATGGAGTGAATGACATGGCAGCAAGGAAGAAGGCTAAGAAGGCGTCCAAAGCGAAGAAGTCCAAGAAGGCGCCCGCCAGGAAATCCAGCAAGAAGTCCAAGAAGACAACCAAGAAAGCGGCGAAGACGCCGGCCCGGAAAGCCGCCAAGAAGGCCAAAAAGACCGCCCCCAAAGTCGCCGCCAAAAAGGCGCCCGCCAACAAGGCCCCCCAAAAAGCGGCCGCCAAAAAGACCGGGCGCAAGATGATGGGTGAGGGCGACTACGCCGCCTCACGCGCCTTCCTTAAGGACCAGTCCGGCTTCGTCGAGAAGAACAAGGCCAATATCCCGGCCATGGGCAAGGATGCGGAAGCCGCGTTGGATGGGCCGGACGGTGCGGCCCTGCGGGATGCGGAAGCCACCGCAGCCGCTCGGTCCCGCGATATTTTCTGATCGACCGAAAGGCAAATGCCGCCGCTGCTAACGAACGGCGGCGTTGCTTTGATCGGGCTTAATCTCTCTCCCTCTCCATGGCCGGGCTTGACCCGGCCATCCATGGCCGGGCCCCCCGAACCGCGCGAAGCGCGGTCGGAGGGTAAACTTCACGACCCGGCCATCCATCGCCGTGCGATAGCGCGGCCATCAAAAAGTTGGATGGCCGGCCCGGAGGCCGGCCATGGTGATAGTGAGGGAAAGGGTGCCTTACTTCGCGTCTGGCTTGAAATCAAGCGCGCAGCCGTTGGTGCAGTAACGCAAACCCGTCGGGCCGGGGCCGTCATTAAAGATATGGCCCAGATGGCCGCCGCATTTGGCGCAATGGAATTCGGTGCGCACCATGCCATGGCTGGTGTCGGTACGGGTCTCCACCGCCCCCGGCTTGGTATCCCAGAAGCTGGGCCAGCCGGTACCGCTGTCAAACTTGGTCGAGGCGTCGAACAGTTCGGCGCCGCAGCCGGCGCATTCGAATTCGCCGTGCCGCTTTTCATGGTTCAAAGGGCTGGAACCCGGACGTTCGGTGCCATGCTCCACCAGGATGCGATGCTGTTCGGGGGTGAGTTGGCGTGAGGTTTTGGTATCGATCATGATGTTTCCTTTCCCTCTCATATACGATGCAGGCGGCGAAAAGTTACGCCGGATCTAGCGGGGGTTGGCTGCAATAACCATTTGAAGCATTTCGCTCAATCGCCCTGTATTGCCGAATTGAAATCCCGCGTCATAGACCACGTCATCCACTTTCCAGGCCTGCGGGGTGCGAACCAAGAGCAGGGTGTCCGACCAGCCCGCGGGTTTGGGCGCCTTGGTGGTCTGCGCCGGCGGCGGGGTGTAGCTGAGCGCCACCGGGCAACGGGCGGATTTCACGTCCTCCTGGCAGGCCCCGACCTTCCAAGCCGTGGCGCCCTCGAACAGGGAGGAGAAGATATCGCCCTCCAGCATGGGCGGCACCGCATTCTTCACCTTTGCGGTCAGCCGGGCTTGCGCGGCCGCGGCTTCGGTGAGTTGCTTGTTCAGCCGCGGCGACAGGACGGGGGTATAGCGCAAACGGCCGGTGGCATCGGGAATGCCGCTGTGGGGCTGTTGGTCCTTGTAGACCGCATAAAACGCATTGGCGGCGGCGGCGGGATCATCCGCCGCCTGCACACCCCATGATGACATCAGCAGCAGCGCGGCTGCAAAGCGAATGGGTTTCATCACCGCGACTTGAGGGAATCCCGGATATCGCGCAACAGAAGCACTTCCTCGGAGGGCGCCGGCGCGGCTTCCGTGGTGGGCGTCGGTGCCATCAGCTTGTTGAGCTGGCGCAGCAGCATGAACAGCACAAAGGTGACAATCAGGAAGCTGATGCAGGCATTGATGAACACACCATAATTGATGGTGACCGCCTTGGCGGCCTTGGCGGCGGCCAGGCTCTCCACATGCGGATCGCCCTTGATCACCAGGAAGAAGTTGGAGAAGTCCACGCCACCCAGCGCCAGGCCGATCGGCGGCATGATCACATCATTGACCAGCGAATTGACGATGCTGGTGAAGGACGCGCCTATGATGACACCGATCGCCAGGTCCACGACATTGCCGCGGACGGCGAATTTCTTGAATTCTCCAAACAGGGACATGGAAACGCACCCTTCTTAGTGGGGACGGTCCGGCTCACGCCTAACGCCCCGGATTTTTAATGGGGGTGGTCCGGCTCACGCCTAACGCCCCGGATGATGAGCCTTAGGCTAGTCGGGCGACGCTTTCTCAACAAGCCGCCGCGGTACCGCGAGATAGGCGGCCGCCAGCGCCGTTCCCAGCACGGCGCCCAGGTCGTTGGCGATAAAATCACCCCATTCTCCATCACGCCCCACCAGGGTCTGGATGATCTCCAGGCTGCCGCCGAGCGCCACGACGGCCAAAAAGATCCAGGCCAGCGAACGCCTGAGCCCCCAGGCGAGTGTCGCCAACAGCGAGAGGCCGAAATAGGCGGTGAAGTGGTCCAGTTTGTCCCAGTGCCAGGGCCCGGCCAGCTGGGGTGGGTGCGGCGTGAGTTCACCCCATGCCACCACAATCAGCGCCGGCCAGAACATGACCTTGCCGGTGCGGCGCATCCAGGGAAGGAAGATGCCGTGGAAGAACATGGGTGCTGGGTAACGAGGCGATACGTCAGAAGCAAGGCCGGGAAGGGAACCTGCGTGACGGATTGTTCACGCCAGTTTCGCGCCCGCCATGGTGCCGGCCGGCAGCGACAGGCGGAAGCTGAGACCCAGATGGGTGGACACAATCCTGAGCTCGCTGCCCATCTCTTTTGCCAGGCGGTACATGATCTTGAAGCCCATGCCTCCGTCCCGTTCGGGGACGAATCCTTCCGGCAGGCCGACGCCGTCATC
>DATBCP010000199.1:0-4095 GCA_036270435.1 Rhizomicrobium sp.
CGAGGCGATCGGCCGCGTCATCCTGGCCTGTCAGAGGGCCGGCATCCAGAAAGTGGGGTTCATCACCGAACCGCATGCCCTGGAAGCCAACAGCTATTGAGGTAACCCGCCATGGCAATGAGTACGAGCACAGCTGACGGCGAAGTGATGGTGGAGATGAACACCACCCCGCTGATCGACGTGATGCTGGTGATGCTCACCCTTTTGATCATCACCCTGCCGATCCAGACCCACGCCGTGAAGCTGGACATGCCTGCTCCCAACGCCAAGCCGCCGACGGTGATTCCGCAGACGGTGGAATTGGGCGTGGACTTTGACGGCACCATTACCTGGAACGGAACGGCGGTGGACCGCGCCACGATGGACGCCTATTTCGCGGACATCGGCAAGAAACCGCCGGACGCCCAGGACGAAATCCATGTCAATCCCAACAGGTTGGCCAAGTATGATGCGGTTGCCAAGGTGCTGGCGGATGCCCAGCGCCTGGGCGCCACCCATATTGGTTTCAGCGGGATTGATCAGTATAATTGAGGTGGAGCTCTGAGGTAATCCGTCATGGCGATGTCGGCAACCAACGCAAAGGGCGAGGTGATGGTGGACATGAACACCACCCCCCTCATCGATGTGATGCTTGTGATGTTGACCTTGCTGATTATCACCTTGCCGCTTCAAACCCATGCCGTGAAGCTGGACATGCCGGCGGCGGTGGATACGCCGCCGGTTGTTGTGCCCACGGTTGAGTTGGGCGTCGATTTCGACGGTTCCATCACCTGGAATGGAATACCGATCAGCCGCGCCACGATGGACGCTTATTTCGCGGATATCGGCAAAAAGCCGGTCGAGGCGCAGGACGAAATCCATGTCAATTCCAACCGGTTGGCCAAATATGACGCGGTCTCCAAAGTGCTGGCGGACGCCCAGCGCCTGGGCGCCTCTCATATTGGTTTCAATGGGATTGACCAGTATAATTAGGCCGTGAGGGTCATGGCCGGGCGAAGCGTGCGGCAACCCCGCACGCTTTCCCCTTTTTATGATGGAAGTGAAAGAGGTCTTGTAATGACTGCCCGTAATCTGCGTGCCGCTCTGACGGCCATCCTCCTGGGTACTGCCACCGCCGCGGCGACAGTGACGCTGGTTGCGCCGGCGCAGGCGGCCGTGAGCTTCAAGGTCGGCGGGGTCCTGAAAGAAGCCCAGAGCCTGGCCGCGGCCGGGAACTACAAGGGCGCCATGGCCAAGGTCAATGAGGCCGAAGCCATTCCCGGCCGGACCGCCGAGGACAATGACGTCATTTCCAAGATGAAGAATTACATCGCCGTGAAGTCGGGCGACGCCTCGATCGGCGGCGTGGCCGGCGCCAAGGCGAAGTTCGCCAACGATTACAATGCCGGCAAGTTCCGCGACGTGATTGCCGACGGCGAACAGCTGAAGAAGCTGAATGCCCTGGACGCCCAGTCGCAGCTGATCGTCGGCCAGGCCTATTACAAGGCCAACGACTATCCGGGCTGCGTGCGCTACCTCAAGACCATTCCCCAATCCGACACCGCGCTCGAGTTGCAGGCGCGTTGCGCCTATGAAGTCGGCGACGAAGCCACCCAGCGCTCGGCCTATGAGCAGCTTGTCGCCCGTTCCGGCAAGCCGGAATATTGGAAAGGCTTGTTGAAGCTGGGCGAGCGTTCGCGCGGCCTCACCGACCACAACACCCTGGACATCAACCGCATCCGCGCCCTGACCGGCACACTCGAAACCAAGGAAGAATATACCTTGCTGGCGCAGCTGGCGTTGCAGCTGGGCAATGCCGCCGAAGCCCAGGGCTATATCGAGAAGGGCATGGCGGCCAAGATCCTGACCGACGACCGGACCCAGAGGCTGTTGGCGCTGGCCAAGCAGCAGGCTGCGTCCAATGCCGCGAATGAGGCCAAGACGATCGCCGCCGCCAAAGCCGCGCCGCAAGGCGACGACCTGGTCAAGGTGGGCGAAAGCATGATCGGCGAAGGCAAGGCCAAGGATGCCATTGGGATCATCCAGGAAGGCCTCAAGAAGCCGCTCAAGGACCAGGCCAACGGCCAGATCCGTTTGGGCCAGGCCTATCTCGCCGCCGGCCAGAAGGCCGAGGCCAAGGCGGCCTTCTCCAAGGTCAAGACTCCGGAGAAGGATGCGATGGTCGCTCATCTCTGGTTCCTCGCCGCCAGCCGCTAATCGCCGTCGCTTGTCTTTTGTCCGCTGGGTTCGTCGCGAGGTCGCTCATGGGCGTCTTGCCCACATCGCTCCTCGCTCCTGCCCAGTGGCCAAAATACTGCGCGACGTTCTCCAACCATTGTGAGTAGCCGTCGCTGGCCTTTTGGCCTTGCGGGTTTGTCGCGCCTGCGCTCATGCCCGTTTGGTGCACATCGCTTGGCGCTCCTGCCCGGCGACCAAAATACTGCGCGACGTTCGTCGTTGAAACAGTAACAAGGGCGCGGACGCGCCCTTCGTATTGGCAAAGTGGTCCGGCTAGAGCGGTCCTTTGAAGACGACTCTCTTGGATAGCGTGAAGTTGAACACCAGGCCCAGCAGCACGCCGCAGACCAGGGCCACGGTCAGGTTGTTGAAGGGCGGGGGCGCAAAACGCACCAGCACCGAATAGAGCCCGACATTGACCAATCCGCCCACCGCATTGGCGGCCAGGAATCGCAGCCATTCCTGGCCCGTGCCCAGGATGGTGCGGGCGCGGGAGGCGGCAAAGGTGAAATAGCGATTGCCGGCCCAGGTGAAGGTGGCGGCGCAGAACCAGGACAGGATGCGCCCGACATAGGGGCCGGTGCCCCAATGCACCATCAGCTGCAACACCCCCCAGTCCACCGGCATTCCTAAGGCGCCGATCACGGCGAAGCGCAAGACGGAAAGGCGCGTCAGGGCACGCCAAAGAGTCTGGGCCGGCTTTTTCACGGCTAGTGCTGGCTCTGCCGCATGATGCGCGACGGCCAGTCATCGGGAGCCTCCGCCACAAGCTGGGCATGGCCATTGCGCAGATGGATGGCCCCGGGGATGCCGAGATAGGCCATGCGCTTGGCCTCCCAACGGCCGCGGGTGACGGTATCCAGGATCAAACCGCAGGTCAGCGACAGGAAGGCGATGACCATCAATCCGGTGGCGAGAACCGCGGTGGGCAGGCGCGGCACCAGACCGGTATGGAAATATTCCGAAACCACCGGCGCGCCGATCAACACCGCGACGGCCGTAAACAAGGCGGAAACGCAGGAGAAAAACAAAAGCGGCCGCTCTTCCCGCACCAGATAGCCGATGGTGCCCAGGATGCGAAAGCCGTCGCGCCAAGTGTTGAGCTTGCTGACCGAGCCCGCCGGTCGTTCCTTGTAACGGCAGTCCATTTCCGTCATCGGCATCATCAGCCGCACGGCATGGATGGTCAGCTCCGTCTCTATGGCGAAGCCTTCTGCGGTAAAGGGAAAGGATTTGACAAAGCGCCGCGAAAAGACCCGGTACCCGCTCAACATGTCCGACAGGTGCACGTTGAACAAAAGCGCGGTCAAGCCGGTCAGTATCCGGTTTCCCACGACATGGCCGGGCCGGTAAGCGGCGGCGTCGGTATGGATGCGCCGGCCGGTCAAAAGATCGGCGCCTTCGGCGATCATGCGGGTGATCATGCGCGGCGAGACGCTGGCATCATAGGTGTCGTCGCCATCCACCAGGACATAGATATCGGCTTCGATATCGGCAAACATGCGCCGCACGACATTGCCCTTGCCTTGCCGGATTTCGTTGCGCACGACGGCGCCCGCTTCGCGCGCCCGTGCCATGGTCTGGTCCCTGGAATTGTTGTCATAGACATAGATGGTGGCACTGGGCAGCGCCGCGCGGAAATCCCCGACCACCTTGGCGATGGCTGCTTCCTCATTGTAACAAGGCACCAACACCGCGATTTCCACGATCACCTCACCCGCCCTTCAGGACTTCTTCGCCAAAGGGCACCACTGATACGTGCCGATCAGGTTTGTATCGAATTGCTGGCATTCCGGCCAGCGGATGGCCAGCCGGTAATCGGCCAGCGCATCGCGGGCGCGTCCCATGTCACCGGCATCGGCGATCAGATAAAGATCT
>DATBCP010000200.1:0-7740 GCA_036270435.1 Rhizomicrobium sp.
GAGCTTCTTCTACGGCCCCAACAAGTCGCTGAAGAATATTTCCCTGCCCCTGATGGAGCGCAAAGTCACCGCCTTTATCGGTCCGTCGGGCTGCGGCAAGTCCACCTTGCTGCGCGCCATCAACCGCATTTTCGAGCTCTATCCCAACCAGCGGGCGGAAGGGCAGATCGTGATGGATGGCGAGAATCTGCTCAAGGTCAAGGACCTCAACCTGCTGCGCGCCCGCGTCGGCATGGTGTTCCAGAAGCCCACACCCTTCCCCATGTCGATCTACGACAATGTCGCGTTCGGCATCAAACTCTATGAACGCATCCCCAAGTCCGAAATGGACGGCCGGGTGGAAAGCGCCCTGACCCGCGCCGCGCTGTGGGGGGAAGTGAAGGACAAGCTCAGCGCTTCTGGTCTTTCGCTTTCTGGCGGCCAGCAGCAGCGGCTTTGCATCGCCCGCAGCGTGGCGACGCGGCCGGAAGTGATCCTGCTGGATGAACCCTGCTCGGCGCTGGATCCGATCTCCACCGCCAAGGTCGAGGAGCTGATCGAGGAACTGGCGGCCGAATACACCATCGTGATCGTCACCCACAATATGCAGCAGGCCAGCCGCGCCTCCGACTACACGGCTTTCATGTATTTGGGCGAACTGATCGAATATGGCGCGACGGAGAAGATCTTTACCGCGCCGGAGAATAAGCGGACTGAGCAGTATATTACCGGTCGGTTCGGTTAGCTTGTCATCCCCGGCGAACGGCGCGCGAATGCGTGCCGTGAGGGAAGGGGACCCAGGCATCTCCGATAAACGGCTGAAAGACAGTTGCGCTCGCTCTTTTGCGACCCATGGTGGTTGAACCACCTGGGTGTTCGTACGCTGCCGCTACGAGCTCCCTCGCGATGTTCCGCATCGCTCGCCGGGGATGACAAGCGCATCTCTTACACCAACCGCAAATCCGCACGGGCCGGTTGCCCCTGTTCAAACGCGCGTGACCAGGATTCAAAGGATTCCCCGCTTTCGCCGCGGGCATGGAAATAAAGCCGCTGCGCCAGCCGGCGCATCGGCGCCGTCATCAGTGCGGCGTTGATCAGCGCATTGGGGGGTGCCAAGTCCAGCGCCCGGCGCAACCACAGCTTGGCGCGATAGCGCGGCGCCTCGGCGGCCAGCGCCTGGGAGGGCAGGGGTCCGCACGCGCCCAGGTAATTCGCCACCAGCACGGCGGCGCGGCGTCCAAAATGCAAGGCAGTATGGATGCCGCCGCCGGTGACCGGCGACACCATGCCGGCGGCATCACCCACCAGCATCACCCGCCGCGTCCCGAGGCGGCGCACCACCCCACCCGACGGAATCAGGCCGCTGCGGCGCGCGGTGACGCGGATATCGCGGATGTCGAGCACGCTTTTCAATCGCCGGAGCAGGGCGCCCAGATCGGGGCGGGCAGGGCGGCTGGCGGCCAATCCGATCTGGGTGGCGCCGACACCGGGCACCATCCAGGCGATGTAGCCGGGCGCGATCTGGCTGTCGGCGAAGCAATGCAGGAAGCGGCCGTCCACGCCGTCCAGCGGCTCGCATTCGATTTCCACCCCGGCCAGGAAGCGCCGGTTCTCGCCCAGGCCAAAGGCTTGCGCGACCTGCGATTTCGCGCCGTCCGCGCCGATCAGGAACGTGGCGTGCACATCGCCCATCGCCACGCCGCGCTCATATTCCAGGCCGCCCTCGAATTTCTTGCCATACATCAGGGTGGCGCCGGCACGCGCGGCTTCCTCGGCCATCCAGCGCATCAAGGCGGGCATGTCGGTGGCCTGGAAGAAATAGCCCGGGGCGGAAAGATCGAGCGAGCGGTTGTCCGGCGCATAGAGGCGCACGCCGGGCACCTTGCGCATCATCCGCGCCGGAAGATCGAAAGCGTCGCTGGCTTCCTTGACCATAATGCCGGTGGTCTTGACCCGAAGGCCGGGATCGGGTTTGGCGTCCAGCACCGCCACTTTCAAACCGCGCAGTGCCGCGCTGCGGGCGCAGGCCAGGCCCGCAAAGCTTCCCCCGACAATGGCCAGATCGAACCGCTGAACCATGCGCCACCTCCGCTTTCCAGAAATTCTGCGGGGGTGTGATGGCGGGAATATGACGGGGTGAGGAGCGTCGCCGGGGTTGTTGAAGTTGCTCTAACTGTCATCCCCGGCGAGGCGCGCCCAGCGCCGAGGAAGGGGACCCAGGTGGTTGATACCGTCACGGTGGCCCCCCACCTGGGCTCCCGTCCGGCCGCTCGCTTGGGCTCGCGGCGTTCGCTGCTTTCGCAGGTCCACCGGACCTGCGCACGCGCGTTGCGCGCCGCGGCTCACCCCCTCGCATTGCTTGCGTGATGCTCGGCCGGGAATGGCAATTGGGATCAACTGCGCAGCGTGGCGCCCAATTTCATCGCCGCCGCGATAATTTTTTGTGCCAGGGCCTCGATTTCCGCCTCGGTCAGGGTGGCGGTGGAAGGCTGGATGCGCACCGCCAGGGCGATGGATTTCTTGCCATCGGGAACGCCCTTGCCTTCATAAAGGTCGAACACGTTAACGGTTTCGATCAGGGCCCGGTCCGCCAGCTTGACGGCTTTGACCAGCTCCCCCGCCGCGAGTTTCGCATCCACCACAAAAGCGAAGTCGCGCTCAATCGCCTGATAGGGCGACGGCTGGAACAAGGGTTTCGCTTTGCCTTTGGCCCTGGTTTCGGGGATCGCGTCCAAGACAATTTCAAATCCCGCCGCCGGCACTTTCAGGTCAAAGGCTGCCAGTATTTTGGGGTGCAACTCGCCAAACTGGGCAATGACTTTTCTATGGCCTACCGCTTCGCTACTTGAGGCCGGGGGGCCCATGGCAATCGTGCCGCTGCGGCCCGGGTGATACCAGGGGGCTGCGCCTTGGGTGATGGGCGCGGACATCGGCGCGCCAGTGATGGCCTCCAGCGCGGCCAGCATGTCCGCTTTCACCGTGAACAGGCTCGCGGTCTCGCCGCCTTTCTGCCAATCGCGTTCGGGATGGCCGGTGCGGATCGCGGCGGCCACCGTCTTTTGCGCTTCGGGCATGCCGGACTCGAAGGCCGCGCCGATCTCAAACAGCTGCAGATTGGCAAAACCCCGCGCCGCATTGCGCGATGCCGCTGCCAGCAGCGACGGCAGGACGGAGGGTCTCAGCGCATCCAGGTCGGA
Organism: Rhizomicrobium sp.; assembly: GCA_036270435.1. Taxonomy (GTDB): domain Bacteria; phylum Pseudomonadota; class Alphaproteobacteria; order Micropepsales; family Micropepsaceae; genus Rhizomicrobium. The sequence continues at coordinate 3,177 of DATBCP010000200.1, forward strand.
GGCGATGGGATTGGACAGTTGACGCGCCTCATCGCCACCGCCGAAAGCTAAAGCCTGATCGCGGCCGATGAACGAGAAGCTGACGCATTCATTGAAGCCGCGGGCCGCCAGCGCGCGCCGCGCAGTGCGGGTGCGGCGCTGGGACTTGGATAGAACCGGCGCGGCCACCCCATCGGCGCGCGACAGCGCCACCGACGGCACATCACGCAGGCCATGGATGCGGACCACTTCTTCCACCAGGTCGGCGGGACCATCCACGTCATGGCGCCAGCTGGGTGGCACGACATGCAAGGTGCCATGATCTTCCACCACAAAGCCCAGATCTTCCAGAATGGCGATGATCCGCTCGCGCGGCACTTTGATGCCGCCGAAACTTTCGACCAGATTGGTATCGAACAGGATCGGCTTGTGGGCTGCGGGCAGCGCGCCCGCGATCACCACGTCCGAAGCCTCGCCGCCGCACCATTCCAGGATATAGCGGGTGCAAAGCTCCAAGCCCGGCAGCACGAATTGCGGATCGACGCCGCGCTCAAAGCGATAGCGCGCGTCCGAGATGATGGCCTGTTTGCGCCCCGCCCGCGCAATGCGCGCCGGATCGAACCAGGCGGATTCGATGAACACATTCACGGTGTTCTCGAAACTGCCGCTGTCCATGCCGCCCATGATGCCGGCGATGCTGAGCGTGCGCGCGTCATCGGCGATGACGATGGTGTCGGCATCCAGCACGTAGGTCTTTTCGTCCAGCGCCAGAAGCTGTTCGCCGTCCTTGGCCATGCGAGCCTGGAAATTGCCGCTGATCTTGTCGGCATCGAACACATGCAGCGGGCGGCCGCGATCCTGGGAAATCAGGTTGGTGGCGTCCACCAGGGCGGAAATCGATTTCATGCCCACGCTTTTCAGGCGATCCTGCACCCATTTGGGGGCGGGGCCGTTCTTGACGCCCCGGATCAGCCGGCCGGCGAAGATGGGGCAGGCGTCCTTGTTCTCGGGCGCGAAGTCGAGCGTGATCTTCTTGGGCGAGGGGAATGTGCCGGCCACCGGTGTGACCTTGTCGGTCTTCAGCATCCCCAGCCCGCTGGCGGCCAGGTCACGGGCGATGCCATAAACCGATGCCGCGTCGCCGCGATTGGGCGTGACCGAGACATCGAACACAGGATCGTCGACCAACAGGCCCGCATCCACCAGCGCGCTGATCACCGGCTCGCCGGGTTTGGCGCCGGCTTTCAACTCGATGATGCCGTCATGGTCTTCGCCCAACAACAGTTCACGCGCGCTGCACATCATGCCGCGCGATTCCACGCCGCGGATGGTGCCCAGCTTCAACACATCGCCGGATGCCGGGATCACCGTGCCGGGCCTGGCCAGCACCACTTTGATGCCGGCGCGCGCATTGGGCGCGCCACAGACGATCTGAAGCGTGTCGGCGCCGTCGCTGACACTGCACAGACGCAGCTTGTCGGCATTGGGATGTTTCTCGGCGCTCACCACTTCGCCGACGATGAAATCCTTTAGGGCGGCGCGCGCGTCGGTGACGCTTTCCACTTCCAACCCGATGGCGGTCAACCGCTCGGCGATCTGTGCCGGTGACGCATCGGTATCGAGATGCTCTTTGAGCCAGGAGAGGGTAAGTTTCATTTTATGCCCCCTGCGCCCTTTGCTGGCTCGAGAGCCGTCCATACGCTGTCGCTATGGACCGGGCACTTCCCCCGCCGGGGCGCTTCGCGCGCGCAGGGGAGGCGGGCCGGTGTTCGTTGGCCGGATTTTGCCTCATCTGCTCAACCCACCATCAAGCGTGGGAATATCCAGTGCGGCAAATCCGTAATGCTTCAGCCAGCGCACATCGGATTCAAAAAAGCTGCGGATGTCGGGAATGCCGTATTTCAGCATCGCCATGCGGTCCAGGCCGAAGCCGAAGGCAAAGCCCTGATACTTGGCCGGATCGATGCCGCAATTCTCCAGCACCTTGCGATGGACCATGCCCGAGCCGCCCAGCTCCAGCCAGTCATTGCCGCTGCCGAAGGTGATCTTGCCCGGCCGGCTTCGGTCGCAGCGCATGTCCCATTCCAGCGACGGCTCGGTGAAGGGAAAAAAGCTGGGGCGGGCGCGCAACTCGATCCGGTCGATCTCGAAAAAGGCTTTGCAGAACTGCTCCACCGTCCATTTCAGGTGACCCAGATGGATGCCTTCATCCACCACCAGCGCCTCGACCTGGTGGAACATGGGCGAGTGGGTGGCATCGCTGTCCACCCGATACGTGCGACCCGGCGAGATCACGCGGATGGGCGGTTTCTGTTTCAGCATCACCCGGACCTGCACCGGCGAGGTATGGGTGCGCAGGACGGGCATTGATCCATCGGCTTGCGGCGCGACGTAAAACGTATCCTGCATCTGCCGCGCCGGATGATCGGGCGGGATGTTCAGCTTGGTGAAGTTGTAGTCGTCATGCTCCACATCCGGACCTTCGGCGACGCCAAAGCCCAGATCGGCAAAGATGGCGACGACTTCTTCCAACACCTGGCTGATGGGATGAACCGTGCCGGTGTTTTCAGGCCGGGCGGGCAGGGTGACGTCCAGCCGTTCCGACGCCAGCCGCGCCTCCAGCGCCGCGTCGCCCAACTGGGCCTTGCGCGCGGCAATGGCTTGCGTGATGGCGTCTTTCAAGCCGTTGAACTTCGGCCCCTGGATCTTGCGCTCATCGGCGGAAAGGCTGCCCATCGTCGCCAACAGGGCGCTGACCGAGCCCTTCTTGCCCAGCGCGGCCACACGCACGGCTTCCAGCGCGGCCTCATCGGCAGCGCCGGCGATAGCGGCCAGGATCTCGGACTGAAGTTGGGCGATATCGGTCATGCAAACTCCAGAGGGAAAGGTTCGGGGGCGCGAGGCCCCCGATTCGCTCGGATGGAGTTTGGCTTAAGCTTTTGACGCCTGATCCACCAGAGCCTTGAATGCGGCGGGCTCGTGGATCGCCAGATCGGACAGGACCTTGCGGTCGATCACGATCCCGGCGCCGGCGAGCCCGGCGATAAATCGGCTGTAGGTGAGGCCATGCTCGCGCACGGCGGCGTTGATGCGCTGGATCCACAGAGCGCGGAAGTTACGCTTGCGCTCCTTGCGGCCGATATAATTGTGCTGCAGCGACCTGTCGGCCGCGGCATTGGCCGTGGTGATGTTGTTCTTGCGGCGGCCGCGCATGCCCTTGGTCTGCTTGAAGACCTTCTTGCGACGGGCATGGCTGGCGACGGAACGGGGGGAGCGGCTCATGGATCAGATTCCTCCGCCATAGGGCATCCAGCGCTTGACGCGCCTGGTCTCGGATTCCGACAGCGTGTCCATGCCGCGCAGGTCGCGGGTCCGGGCCGGGGAATTGTTGATCAGGCGGTGACGCTTGCCCACCTGGTGGGTCTTGATCTTGCCGCTCTTGGTGAATTTGAAACGCTTTTTGGCGCCCGACTTGGTCTTCATCTTGGACATTTTGCTTTTCCTCTAGGGGCGTGACCCACGGAAATGGGGGCCCGGATCGCGTTTGGGGCTGCCACGGCATGTCCGGCCGGGCGGCCCAAGAGCCGCGCCTTCTATAGAGGGCGCCGCTTCCGCGCAAGCCTCAATTGGCTATCCCGCTGGCTCGGCGCCATCCCGCTTGTCGCGTGTGGGCGAGGGGGACGAGGACTTGTCGCGTGTGGGCGAGGAGGACGAGGAGCCGGTCACGCCGAAATCCTCGGATTTGCTGCCGCCCTCGACCAGCGGGAAGCCCTCCACCTGGAGGCCGCGCTTCAGCAGCTCACGGATGGCAGCGGCCCGGCTGGGCATGCGACGCGCAAAACGCCAGTTGTCCAAAGCCTCCAACTCTTCACTGGTGAGCATGATCTGGAGACGCTCACCCCGCATCAATTCACCGTTCATCTGCCTGCCCCATTGCTAAATTCCTTTTAAAGCAATCGGTTACCCTTCAACCCCGCCAAATGAGTAACTTACTCATTTGGCATTCTAAGCCGACTGAACAAACAATTTAAGACTTTAGTTCCTCCTGCCAACCACATTCTTGGTACAAAAGGGGACGATTACTAACTCAACATATTGATTTTATTAGATAATTTCCATTTACAAGCCGTCCGGCAAGGCGCATGGTGAACGGTGACGGAGCGTGTTTCGCGAATAACGGAGTTCCCATGGATATCCTGGCCTTCAGGCAGCCCGACCCTCACACCGACCTTGGTCCTCATTCGAGTGATCCGGTCGCCGAAGCCAATCATCGCATCGCCAACAGCCTGGCCGTTCTGACCGGCCTGGTGCGCATGCAGGCTTCCTCCGCGAGAAAGACGGGCGCGACCTATAGCAGCGCGGAAGTTTGCCACCTGCTGGACGGCGTGGCCGCGCGCATCAGCACCATCAGCCAATTGCATCGCATCCTCTCGCGCAAACATGCGGACGGCGTCGTCAGCATCCAGCCGCATCTCAGGGAAATCACCGATGCGCTGGCAGCGGCGTTGACCTCCGCCGACCGGCAGGTGCGTGTGGTCCATAGCGGCCGCGACTGTCTGGTCATGATGCGCCATGTCCAGTCGAT
>DATBCP010000201.1:0-9170 GCA_036270435.1 Rhizomicrobium sp.
GCTTCCGTCCCGGCGCCTTCAACCGCTCAACGGGCCTGGTTGCCCCCGGCCCCGGCGGCAATCAGTTCAACAAACCCAATGGCTATGGTCCGGACTCGCTGCAGAACCAGGAAGTCGGTGTGAAGGCCACCCTGCTCGACAACAGGCTGGTGGTGGACGTCTCCGGTTACACGATGCAGTGGAACAGTGTGCAGTTCCTGTTCTTCAATCCCACCTATCTGGGCAACACCACTTTCGGTCTCAACGGCCCGGATTTCCATGTGAATGGCTTTGAAGTCCAGTTCCAGGCGCTGCTGGCGGATGGCCTGACCGTTTCGGGTTCCGGCGCCTATAACGACGCCACCCAGGCCGGCTCGCAATGCATTGTCAGCAATGTCCCCGCGTCGCCGGCCTTTGGCAAGTGCATAACCCAGGTCATCCCCAAAGGCTCGACGACCTTGCAGTCCTTCGTCAATCCGTTCGGCGCCCCCGGCACGGTGCCGGCCTTCTCGCCGGATTTCCAGGGCAATGCGCGCGTCCGCTATGACTGGTCGATGGACGGCTTCAGTCCCTATGTCATGGTCGGTGTGAGCTACACCTCCAGCATGTACAACCAGCCGGCGACCTATACATCCGGTGTCGGGGTCACCGTTCCGAACACGACCTTCCTGCGCTATCTGCAGCCTGCCTATACCACCGTCGACGCGGCGATCGGCGCCAATTTCGATCATTGGTACGCGCAACTCTACGGCCAGAATCTGGGCGACAGCAACGCCACCACCTTCACCTCCACCGCCCAGTTCATCAAGTCGGACGTCCCCCTGCGTCCGCGGATCGTGGGCTTGCGCCTTGGCGCCAATTTCTGAGGCGCCGGCGATTCTGCTAGGCTGAACCCAGGCGGCAAAATCGTTGCCTGGTCAGCTGGATTTCATGGAAACGTCCCCGATCGAGTCGGAAGTCCACCGTCTGCGGCAGTTGCAGAAGCAGGGCCATCATGGCGATGCCTTGACGTCCGCAGAGACCGGGCTTGAGGCATACCCTGAGAACCGCGACCTTCTGTTGATCGCGGCGACAAGCCTGCGGCACCTCACACGCATCGACGACGCCTTGGCGATGCTTGGCCGGCTGGAAGCGCTTCATCCCCGCTTCAGCCAGATGCATCAGGAGCGCGGCCTGTGTCACGTCGCGCGCAAGGACGCGCCGCAAGCGATCGACGCGCTGCTGCGCGCGGTCAATATCAACCCCGCTCTGCCGATGAGCTGGCGCATGTTGGAGGGCGTCTATCGCCTGACCGGTGACAGCGCCAACGCAGATACCGCCGCCAGGCATGTGGCCACGCTGCGCAACCTGCCGCCGGAGGTGGTGAGCGCGACGTCGCTCTATTCCGATGGCGACCTGGCACCGGCCGAGCAGGTCGTCCGCGCTTTCCTGCTGAAGCATGGCGATCATCCGGAAGCGATGCGGCTGCTCGCCAAGATCGGTGTGGCCCGCGGTGTCCTGGATGACGCGGAACTTTTGCTTGCGGCGGCGCTGGCGCTGGCCCCCGATCACCGCGCGGCGCGCCATGACTATGCCCAGGTCCTAGTGCAACGGCACAAATACCAGCAGGCCCAGAGCCAGGCCGAGCAGTTGCTGAAACTGGAGCCGGCCAATAGGGACTATCTCTCGCTGGCGGCGACGGTTGCGGTCGGCCTGGGAGATCACGAAAGATCCATTGCCTGTTATCGCACCTTGCTGACCGGCACGCCCGGGGACCCCGATGCACATCTCTGGCTTGGTCATGCGCTCAAGACCGTGGACCGGCTTGCCGAGGCGATTGATTCCTACCGCGCTGCCGCCGCGCTGAGGCCCGATTTCGGCGATGCCTATTGGAGCCTGGCGAACCTCAAAACCTACCGCTTCGACGATGGCGAGATTGCACAGATGCAACAGGCGGAAGCGGCCTCCGCCACGGCACCGGAGGACCGCATCCATCTCTGTTTTGCCTTGGGCAAGGCGCTGGAGGATCGCGATGAGATCGCGCAATCCTGGATGTGCTACGAGCGCGGCAATGCGCTAAAACGGTCAGCCAGCCGCTACCGTCCGGAGTCCATGGAAGCCAATACCGTCCGACAGATCGCGGTCTGTACCCGGGACTTTTTCCAGCAACGCTCCGGCTGGGGCGATCCCAGGCCCGATCCGATCTTCATCATTGGTCTGCCGCGCGCCGGTTCGACTTTGCTGGAACAGATACTGGCCTCTCATTCCGAGGTCGAGGGGACGCAGGAATTGGCGGATGTCCAAAGGATCGTGGTCGAGCTGATGGGGCGTGACAGCGACCCCCAAAATCCACGTTATCCGGCGGTCCTGGAGGAGATGGCAGCTGAGGATTTCCGCAAGCTGGGCGAAAAATACCTGGCCGACACGCGCGCCTATCGCACCGGCAAGCCCTTTTTCATCGACAAGATGCCCAACAATTTCCGGCATGTCGGCCTGATCCATCTCATGTTGCCCCAGGCGCGGATCATCGATGCCCGGCGGGAGCCCATGTCTTGCTGCTTTTCCAACCTCAAGCAGCTTTTCGCCAACGGGCAGGAATTCACCTATAGCGTCGACGATATCGCCCGCTATTACCGGACCTATGTCGATCTCATGCGGCACTGGGATGCGGTGCTGCCCGGACGCATCCTGCGCGTGCATCATGAGGATGTGGTGTGCGACCTGGAAGGCAGTGTCCGGCGGATCTTGGATTTTTGCGGCTTGGCGTTCGAGCAGGCCTGTGTCGACTTTCACAAGACCAGGCGGAGCGTGCGCACCCCCAGTTCCGAACAGGTGCGCCAGCCCATCTTCCGCGACGGCCTCGACCAGTGGACGAAATTCGAACCCTGGCTTGCGCCGCTTAAGGATGCATTGGGCGATGCGCGGCTCGGCTATCGCTGATGAGCGGCAGGCAAAGGCGAAGATGATGGACAGCAATCGCAGACTTTTCCTGCGGCGAACCGCGGCAGGTGCGGCGTTGGCGGCCTGGCCTTCGGTGATCCGCAGCGCGTTGGCGATCCCGGCCGCCCGGCGCAGCGGGACCATCATGGATGTCGATCATGTCGTCATCCTGATGCAGGAGAACCGGTCCTTTGACCATTATTTCGGCACGTTGCGCGGCGTGCGGGGTTTTTCCGATCCGCGGCCCATGACACTGCCGTCCGGCAAGCCGGTCTGGCAGCAACCGGGCCCGGATGGCGGCAGCCTGATGCCTTTTCATCTTGATACCCAGACCAGTTCCGCCCAATGGCTGAAGAGCCTGGATCACAGCTGGAAAGGCTCGCACGCGCTATGGAAGCATCACGACAATTGGATTGCCGCCAAAGGTCCCTTGACCATGGGCTATTTCGAGCGAAGTGACCTGGCCTTCTATCACGCGCTGGCCGATTCCTTCACCGTCTGCGACGCTTATCACTGCTCGATTTTCGGGCCGACCAATCCCAACCGGCTTTTCCTGTTCAGCGGGACCAACGGCCTCAGCGTCGGCGAAGACGGCTTGCAGGCGATCGCCAATCCCACCGACGAAGTCAACGAGACGGCCGATCAAGGCAATGATTCCAAGACATTCCAGCCTTATCGCTGGACCACCTTTGCCGAACGGTTGAGCGCGGCGGGTATTGCCTGGCGCCTCTACCAGGAACATGACAATTTCGGAGACAATGGGCTGGCCTATTTCGCCCGTTTCCGCGGGCTCGATCCGACATCGGAAAATTATCAGCGCGCACGCCAGTGGCCGGCTGCCTCCACGGGGTCCAAGAACTCCCATGGCGATTTCCTGGTCGAGGAATTCGCTGCCGATGTCGCGGCGGGCCGGCTGCCGCAGGTCAGTTGGATTGTGGCGCCGACCCTGGCAAGCGAGCATCCCGAAGCCTGTCCCGGTATCGGTCAAGCCTTCACGGCACGCCTGCTGGCGGCGCTCACCGCGCATCCCGGCGTATGGGCCAAGACTGTTTTCTTCCTGAATTACGACGAGAATGACGGGTTCTTCGACCATGTTCCGCCTCCCGTGCCGCCGATCTCGCCGGACATGGGCAAAAGCACGGTGAGCGTGGCGGGCGAAACCTACGAGGGAGAAGCGGTCGGCCTAGGCCCCCGGGTGCCGATGCTGGTCTTGTCGCCATGGAGCAAGGGCGGCTTTGTCAGCTCCCAGCTGTTTGACCACACCTCCGTCATCCAGTTTTTGGAAAAGCGGTTCGGTGTTCCAGAACCCAATATCACGCCTTGGCGGCGTGCGGTGTGCGGCGATCTCACCACGGCGTTCGATTTCTCGACATCGGATACCGGAGCGGGCCAGCCGCTTCCCGACACGAAAGATTATGCCGATGCGGCGCTGCGACAGCAGCATTTGCCTCAGCCGCAGCCGGTGAATAACGGCCAACCCCGGCAGGAAAGCGGAATTCGCCCAGCAAGAAACCTGCCTTACGCCATGGACGTGACCGGGATGATCCAGGATGGCGCCTTTGTGTTGGATATCGTGAACAAAGGCGAAGCAGGTGTGGCGCTTACTGTCCGTACCTTGGGAGGAAACGGCCCCTGGTTCTATACGGTGGAAGCAGGACGGCAGCTAAGCGACCGGCTGCCCGTGGATGCCGGTTACAATTTTGAGGTCCATGGTCCCAATGGATTTCTTCGCGGGTTCCACGACGCGGCGCCTTATACGGTCCTGTCCGCCGATTGCCGCTATGACAGCGGCAGCGGCGAATTGGTGATCGCCGTCCGCAATCTGGGCGCAGAAACGCGCGAGCTCGTTATCCAGGCGCTCAGCTATGGTGAGCCGAATCCGCGGCGCCATAGCCTGGCGCCTGGCGAAGCGGTCGAGGATCGCCGGGCGATTGCCGCCAGCGGCCATTGGTATGACATCGCGCTACGCAGCGGCAGCCTGCAGCGGCGCTGGGCCGGGCATTTCGAGACCGGCACCGTCAGCCATAGCGATCCGGCCATAGGCACGACCTGATTTATGGGCCTGCAATGCTATGGTGCCTGCGATCAGGGCCGGAACAATGTCGCCGCTGCGATGATCAGCTCGGCAAGGATCAGGACAACAATAAGAAGTTCCAGCCGCGCCGATCGCTGCGTGTCTATCATGTCGGTGAAAGTTTCGGCCGCCGTGCTGATCACACCGACTTTGCCGTTGAGCAGGGTGCCGCGCTCGACAATCTCATACTCGTCCTCGAGCCGGACGTAAAACCGTTCCAGCTCCGGATGGTCCCATAAGATCTCGGGCTTTTCCGCGAAGGCGATGCGTCCCGACACGCGATGCTGGGCCAGCAGCGATTCGCCCACCAGTTGCAGCAGTGCCTTGCGGGCGCGGGGAACTTGGCCGCTGGCGGCAAGCCGGGTCGCAGCCGGTTCGATCGTATCAAAGACTGCGGCGATCTCCCGTTCGTAGCGCGCCAGCGCCACGCTCTTGGCGAGCACATCGGCGACGACAAGGACATGCGCGGCCGTCAATTCGCGAAGCTGCAACCGGCCGCCGCTGATGAAGCCTTCCTCTTCGCCGGGGCGAAGCTCTATGGCCAGGCGCTCTTCCTCTCGCGGGACCGTCAAGGCGGCCTCTGGCATCAGTTGCGCCTGCGCTTCCGCTTCTTCGGCTTCGCTCAAGCCAATGAACACCGCTGCGCCATAGCGGAAGGCCACGACATAGCCATCCCCTTTGCGGAAGCAGAAAGGTGTCGTCGAAACGACCCCGCTTTGCCCGGCGCGATCGACGGCGAGCCGGTCTCCCAGCAGGATGGCATGGACGGAAATCATGCCTCCGACACTATCGCAAGGCACGGGTCGAAGGAAAATCGCCTATCGGGCCTGGCGAGCGGACCGGGCCCCGTAATTCGCACCGCCGAACATTTTGAAGCAGTCGCTCCAGCTTAGAGGATCCGGGCCTTCATCTTTCGGATCGAAATCGAACCACAGAATGCCCAGATCCTCTTCGCTTCTGGTCTGAGTCACGCCCAAGGCCGTCCACCGCGCCGTGGCGGATGGTGTCAGGGTCTTGGAAGGCGAGACTGTTACTGCCAGTCGGGGCTGACGTGATAGTAAGTGTAGGACTGCTCCCGGATCACCCCCATGCTGCCATCATGCTTGGTGAGATCCTTCAAACTAAAGGACGGCGCGTTTTCCAACAGATCCTTGTTCAGCGGCGCGACATAACCGCCCTTGTTCTCGTCATAGTCCAGCAGCGACCAGGGCACGGGATAATATTTCTCGCCCATTCCCAACAGTCCGCCAAAGCCCAAGGCCGCGAACAGAATCTGGTTGGACTCCTTGTCCAGAACTATGTCCTCAACCGTACCGATCTTGTCGCCGGCTTCGTTGTAGACGGTCGTGCCTTTTACTTTTGATGCCAGAATGGCGCTGGTGTGACCACTCGCGGTCGTCATTGTCGTTCCTCCGGGTTGGATGTAGTGGGGTAACGCCAACTGCATCATCTTGTTGCTGGAACTTGCCGATATTGTGCAAGCCGGCGGCGCGATCCCGCTAAGGGCAGCCGCGGTTTGCGAAAAAGCGGCTTGCTGCTGGGTCTCTTCAAGACGCCTTTTTCTGTGCATGGCGTTTTTCAGCCTGGGCCAGCTTACGGATCTCCCTCATGTCGGAAATGAACTGCTTCCAGGCCCGCACCCTGTCTTCGGAAGGCATCCGCAACAGAAAAGAGGGGTGGATCGTGACATAGCCGGGGCGGCCCCCTAAAAGGAGGGGACCGCGACAGCGTTTCACGGAAATCGGTTTCCCGGCCAGCGCCAGCGCTGCGGTCGCACCCAGCGCGACCACCAGCCAGGGCTTGACCAGGTCGAGTTCCTTTTCCAGCCACCAGCGATAATGTTTCACCTCTCCGGCGGTCGGCTTGGAATGGATGCGGCGCTTGCCGCGTTGCTCGAACTTGAAATGTTTCACCGCATTGGTGACATAGCTGCGCTTGCGATCGATGCCCGCCTCTTGCATGGCCCGGTCCAGGAGCTTGCCCGCCGGTCCCACAAACGGCTTGCCGGCCAGGTCTTCCTGGTCGCCCGGCTGTTCGCCCACAAAGGCGATATCGGCGCCGATCGGGCCTTCTCCCAATACCGCGCGGCCGCCGCCTTCCACCAGCGGCGGCGCGGCCAGAATAAGCCGGTTCAAGGCTTTCAGCGATTTGGGCGCCTGTTGGCCTGAAAGATCTGCGATGCGCTTGCGGATCGTGGTCGCGCTCATGCCTTGCTCAAATCCGTCCCACCAGGATCAGGATCACCAGGATGAGAAGGACAAGGCCCACTCCGCCGGAAGGCCCATACCCCCAGCCGGTGCTGTAAGGCCAGAAGGGCGCTGAACCCAGCAGGGCAAGTATCAGGATGATCAGAAGAATGATGCGCAGCATGGTTCCCACCCCTGGTCTCGTGTTGCCGCCCGAAGCGCTGCCATGTGGAAGAACGAAGCACCCTTCCAAAAGGCGCCGCGCTCTATCTCAGCGCGATGCGCTCTTGGCGCTGTTTTCCAGTTTCTCGGCCATCGACAAGTGCATCTTCACGGCCCTGTCCGTCGTGGCGGCAAATTCCTTTATCGCCGCATTGTCGCCATCCTTGGCATAACCACGCATCAGGATGTCGGCTTCCTTGTGGGCGGCCAACTGCTGTTCGATGTAACGGTGATCAAAGTCCTGGGACTTGGCGCCGCGCAAGTCGTCCAGCATGACCTGGCGGCGATGATCGACATGGGTCGGCAGGGTAATGTTGATCTTGTTGTCGGCGACCAGGGATTTCAGCTTGGCAGTGGTCTCGCTATGGGCGTCGACCATCTTTTGGGCGAAATCCTTGACCGCTTGCGATTGTGCGCGTTGGACCGCGATCTGCCCGGCGGCGACCTCATACAGGTCGCTGGTGGCAGCGGCGGTGGCAAATCCCTTGGTCGAGGTCGTCAATTCCGCCGAAGCCTTGCCCACCGCTCCGGCGGTGGAGTCCTTCATCGCGCTCATGCTTTCGGAATTGGTGCCCGCCCTGGGACTCTCATGTCCGGGCCGGTCGGCAGGTGCGGGCTGCGCCGCCAAGACGGTCACGCCCATTGTCAGGCACACGGCTGAAACAGCAGGTAGAAGCGTCGGTCTCATCAGGCAATCTCCCATGGAAAACGCGTTCTGCATCAACGCAGAGAGAAAACCTAAGTTGCCTTCGCTTCGGAGTTTGCGGTTGCCGGTTACGGTTCTGGCGATAAACAAAAGCTATCGGATGGAGGACGCATGCATTCCCACAACGTCCTGACGAACGGTAAGGGAACGCGCAGCCTCCGGCCCGCTTTTCAGGGAGGATTGCTGTCGCCGGAGACCGATATGGACAGGCGGGCAGCCCTGAGCCCTAGCCCGTCTCGTGCTTGATCACACTGATCTTGCCGCTGGGCTCAAGCTGCAAGGTTTTGGCGCGATCGACTTCCTTCAGGCCATCCAGCCCCTTGTCCCGCAAGGCTTCGGCAAGATCGGAACGCGATATCTTGCAGGCCAGTCGGGCCTTTTCATCCAGCACCCCGTCATAAATCAGGGGAACGGATTCACCTTCGACCAGCTTTGACGCGCCGTCGCTGCGCGCCACGACAAAGGACAATAAAACATGCAGGAAAATCAGCACCGCAACCCCGACCAGGGCGGGAGCGATGGGAACCGACCCTGTCATTCCTTGCGCAAGGACCGATCCCGCGACAATGGTGATGATGAAATCCAGAGCCGACATGCGGGCGAAAGTGCGCCTGCCGCTGAGTCGGAGCATGATCAGGCCATAAAGAAAGATCACCAGGGCGCGCGCGCATTCTTGCGCCACGCTGACATTATGGGTTGTACCGAAAAGGGCATCCATTGCTAGCGCCACCGGCAAACCGGTCCGCAACCATCTTCGCGTTCCAATCTTGCCGATTGGCAACGATAAAGGACAGGACCGGTTCCAGAAACGCCCTGCTACATACCGAAAGAGCGACGAGCTTTCACACTGGCGCCGGCTTTTCCCAGCCGCCCGCGCCGATCAGCTTGACGAAGCGCACCCCGCCCAGATCGTCTTGTTCAAAGGAGGTCTCTGCCGTGCGGATGAGGCGCACCAGCCTTTGTCCGTCCACCGGCCCCACCGGAATGACCAGGCGGCCGCCGACGGCCAGCTGCGTTTTCAGCGACTCCGGGACTCGAGGGCTGCCGGCAGAAACAATGATCGCATCAAAAGGGGCCTGGTCCG
>DATBCP010000202.1:0-3733 GCA_036270435.1 Rhizomicrobium sp.
TCGACCAACACCTCGCAATATTTCAGGACCTCGGCGTCTTCCGGCTTGTCGCGCAGCATGGGCACCACCACGATCTGCTTGGGCGCGATGGCGGGCGGCAGCCGCAACCCGTCATCATCGCCATGGGTCATGATCACCCCGCCGATCAGGCGGGTGGAGACGCCCCAGCTTGTGGTGTTGCAGAAATCCATGCCGCCGGCATCGTTCTGGAAGCGGATATTCTGGGCTTCCGCAAAATGCGTGCCAAGGAAGTGCGAGGTGCCGGCCTGCAGCGCCTTGCCGTCCTGCATCATCGCCTCGATCGAATAGGTGTTCACGGCGCCGGGGAAACGCTCATTCTCCGGTTTTTCGCCGGCGATCACCGGCATGGCCAGAGTGTCTTCGGCAAAGGCGCGATAGACTTCCAGCATCTTCCTGGTTTCCTCGATGGCCTCGGACTCGCTGGCATGGGCGGTATGGCCCTCCTGCCAGAGGAATTCGGTGGTGCGCAGGAACAGGCGCGGTCGCATTTCCCAGCGCACAACATTGGCCCATTGGTTGATCAACAGCGGCAGGTCGCGATGGCTCTTGATCCAGCGCGCAAAGGCATCGCCGATAATGGTCTCGGAGGTGGGGCGCACGACTAGCGGTTCTTCCAGTTTCGCGTCCGGATCGGGCTGCAGCTTGCCGTCGATATTCTTCAGGCGATGATGGGTGACCACCGCCATTTCCTTGGCGAAACCTTCGACATGCTCGGCCTCCTTGGCGATGAAGGAGAGGGGAATGAACATGGGAAAGTAGCAATTCTCATGACCGGTGGCCTCGATGCGGCGGTTCAGCTCCTGCTGGATCTGTTCCCACACCCCATAGCCCCAGGGCTTGATCACCATCGCGCCCCGCACCGGCGAACTCTCCGCCATGTCGGCATCGCGCACCACCGCCTGGTACCAGTCGGTGAACCGGCTGCGGTTGACGTCAAGGGCGCGTTGCATCGAAAAACTCCGCGAGAAAGAACGTGTTCTTAGCCCGGCTTTCGGGGCCTGAACAGCAGATAGGTCGTCACGCCGGCCATGCCGAACAACGCCATCAGGCCCGTCAGCGGCACCGGCGTGGTGGGGGTGACGAAGGCCCCCATCAGGGCGGAGGCCAGCGTGCCCCCGCCATAGAGCAGGATGCCGATCAGGGCCGAGGCCATGCCGGCGGCATGGCCGAAATGGTGCATGGCCAGGCCCGAGCCGGTGGCATTGATGGAGCCGATCATGGCGCAATAAACAAATGTCCAGGGGACCAGGCCCAGCAGCCCGCCCCAGCCCAGCCAGCCGAAACACAATGCCAACACGCCCGCCACCGCATTGGTGGCAAGGCAAGCGAAGAACAGCGGTTCGCCGGGATGGTTCTTGAGCCAGCGGGCGGCGCTTTGGCTGAACACCACCAATCCGATGCCGTTCAACACAAAGGTGAAGCCGAAATATTGCGGCCGCACGCCGAACAGATCGATCACCACATGGGGCCAGCCGGTGAGGAAGACATAAAGACCGGCGCCGGTGAGGGTGGCGGGGATCATGAAGCGGAAAAAACGCCGGTCCCTGGCGATGGTCCAGTAGTCCACCAGCACATGAAAAGGATGCAATCGCCGGTCCGAGCCGGGATGACTTTCGGGAAGCAGTTTCCAGACAAAACCGATGGTGAGAAGCGCCGCACCGCCTTGCAGCCAAAACAGGCTGCGCCAACCCGTGATCGGCAATAGCCAGCCGCCGACAAAGGGCGCGAACAAAGGCGACACCGACAGGATCAACAACATCTGGGCGAAGATGCGCGCAGCCTCCTGGGGCGGAAACAGATCGCGGACGCAGGCGCGCGCCAACACGGTGCCGGCACAGCCGCCCAGCGCTTCCACAAAGCGCGCGATATCCAGGGTGATGGGATCCTCAGCCAGGGCGCAGCCAGTCGCGCCCAGAATGTAGAGGCCCAGCCCGCCGAGAATGGGCCAGCGCCGTCCGAACCGGTCCGACAAGGGGCCGACGACCGCCTGGCCGATGCACAGGCCCAGGAAGAAGGCCGCAAGAGAATGTTCGACCGCCGCGATGGAGGCGCCGAATTCGCGCGCGATGGTGGGCAGTGCCGGCAGGTAGAGATCGACGCCGATGGGCGTGAAGACCGTCAGCACCCCGAAAAGGGCAATCAGTTCGATGCGCCGGATACCCGTAATTGCGCTACGGGTGAGAGAATCGCTGGAGGCGGGAACCATGGCAGGGGTATGGGGCTGCCAAGCCTGCGACGCAAGCTTTTGCGATGGACGGATTCGCGCAGCGCCCTTACTTTGGCCGCATGCCGGAATCGCCCCCCAAAAGCACTGAAAATAAAAAGACCGGCGCTTTTGCGCCTTTCGAATGGATGATCGCCGCCCGCTACCTGCGCGCCAAACGCCAGGAGAGTTTCATTTCGGTGATCTCGCTGTTTTCGCTGATCGGAATCGCCTTGGGGGTCGCCACCCTGATCATCGTGATGAGCGTGATGAACGGCTTCAAGGTGGAGTTGCTCAAAAGCATCCTGGGGCTTTCCGGCCATGTCACCATCCAGGCGCAGATGGGCAGCCTGCCGAATTTCGACCGGGTGGCGCAACGCATCAAAGGCGTGCCGGGCGTGGTCCGGGTCACGCCCATCGTGGACGGCCAGGCCATGGCCAGCCAGGACAACTACAATACGGGCGTGATCGTGCGCGGCATCCGCCAAAGCGATCTCGCCAGGCTGACGCCGCTGGCGGAAAAACTCAGGGCCGGATCACTGGCTTATTTCGACCGCGACGATGTGGTGATCGTCGGTTCAGGCCTGGCCGCCAAGCTGGGCGTGCAGGTGGGCGGCGACATCACCCTGATCGCCCCCAAGGGCAATATCACGCCCTTCGGCACCACGCCCCGGGTCAAGACCTATCATGTGATCTCGACGTTCCGTATCGGCAACACGCTGTATGACAGCAACTATATCTTCATGCCGTTGAAGGAGGCGCAGCTCTATTTCAATTATGGCGACACGGTGAGCGGCGTCGAAGTCATGCTCACCGATCCCGAAGCCGATCTCGCCTTGCTGCCGATCCTGACCAAGGCGGCGGGACCGATGACACGGGCCGTGCCCTGGCAGGACATCAACAGCGCCTTCTTCGAAGCCATCCAGGTGGAAAGCAATGTGATGTTCCTGATCCTGTCGCTGATCATCCTGGTGGCGGCGCTCAATATCGTGTCCGGGCTGATCATGCTGGTGAAGGACAAGTCGCCCGACATCGCCATCCTGCGCACCATGGGGGCGACGCGCGGGGCGGTGATGCGGGTCTTTTTCATCGCCGGCGCCAGCATCGGGGTGATGGGCACGCTGATCGGTTTTGTCATCGGTGTCGTGTTCTGCGCCAATATCGAGAATATCCGCCAGGCACTTTCCAGGCTGACCGGCACGCCTTTGTTCGATCCCACAGTTTATTTCCTCTCGCGCATGCCGGCGGAGATGGCGCCGGGCGAGGTGGCGGCGGTGGTGGTGATGGCGTTGGCCCTGACTTTTCTCGCCACGCTCTATCCCTCTTGGCGCGCGGCGCGTCTCGATCCCGTCGAGGCGCTGCGCTATGAGTGAAGTGCTGAAACTCGAAGACATCACGCGCCGCTATAAGGAAGGGGAAGGCCAGCTCGAAGTGTTCAGCGGGCTGAACCTGTCCGTCAACACGGGCGAGATCGTGGCCTTGGTGGGCCAGAGCGGCGCCGGCAAATCT
>DATBCP010000203.1:0-4476 GCA_036270435.1 Rhizomicrobium sp.
CGGGACCGCTTGACAGTTCTCTGCGCCGCTCCTTTGCTTGCCCTCCCAGGATCAACACGCGACGGAGGAACGGCATGTGCGATGAATTCATTCACCCCGGCCTTGTCACCGATTCCAGGCTTTCGCGGCGCAGCTTCGGCCTTATGACGGTCGCGACTGCCGGTATCGCCAGCGCGCCGGCGCTGGCGCAGTCCAATGTGGCCGAGAAAGACGTGCTGGTGAAAACCGCCGACGGCAGCTGCGATGCGGTGCTGTTTCATCCCACCGGCCAAGGAAAGGATCAGGGCAGCTGGCCGGCGGTGCTGATATGGCCCGATATCATGGGTCTGCGTCCCGCCTTCCGCGACATGGGCCGGCGGCTTGCGGGCCAGGGTTATACAGTGCTGGTGCCCAATCCCTTCTATCGCTCCGCCAAGGCGCCGGTGGTGGGCGACAATGTCGATTTCAGCAATCCCGAAACGCGTGCCAAGCTGACCGGCTATCGTTCGGCGATGACGGATGACGGCATCGATCACGACGCCCAGGCCTATCTGACTTTCCTGGACGCCCAGCCCCAGACCAGCAAAGCGCGAAAAGCGGGTGTGCAGGGTTATTGCATGGGCGGGGCCTTGTCGTTCCGCACTGCCGCGGCGGTGCCGGGCCGCATCGCGGCGGTCGGCAGCTTTCATGGCGGCAACGGGCTGGTGACCCCAAATCCCAACAGCCCGCATCTTCTGATCGCCAAGACCAACGCCACCTATCTGGTTTGCCAGGCGCAGAATGACGATGCGCAAAACCCGCAGGTGAAAGAAGACCTCAAGGCCGCTTTTGCCGCCGCCAAACGTCCGGCGACGGTGGAAGTGTACCAGGCCAATCACGGATGGTGCGTCAAAGGCGGCCAGGTCTATAACGAGGCCGAAGCCGAACGGGCCTGGACGGCCTTGGGCAAGTTGTATGGGACGCAGTTAAGCTGACCGAGTAGCCGCGCAGTATTTTGGCGCTGAGCAGGGTCGCTAGCGGCAGCGCAGCGACGCGCGGAGCGTACCCAGCGTACGTGAGCACAACGCACTCAGCGGGCAAAAAGACAAGCGGCCCGCTATTCAGGTACCGCTATCCCTGAGCCGCCCAACTCGCTGGGAAAATCCTTCAGCTTGGGCAAGCCGTCGCGCATCGGCAGGACGGTCTCGGAATAATTGACATGCACGCCCGGCACGAACGTCAGCTCCGGCAAGGTCGCGGCATAGACGTCGATCAGGCCGATCGGTGCATGATTGGTCATCAGATGCCCGCCGCACTTGGCGCAATATTGCCGTTCGCTCATCGCGGTCTTGCTGAATTTCGCCAGATGTTCGGCGCCCTTGACCACGCGCACCGCTTGCGGTTTCCACAAGGTGAAGGCATTGACCGGCCCCGCCGACCAAGAGCGGCAAGAACCGCAATGACAATAGCCCATGCCCTCCGGCTCGCCCTGGACCTCGATCTGGACGGCACCGCAGAAACAGGCGCCGTGATAGGTTCTGGTCATGTCATGTCTCCTTGAAAACATTGGGACCGGCGCAATGCCAGGACCGGCTCGCGGTAGAAAACTAGGGCGCCGGCTCGCCGGTTGCCTCGATCAACAGCCGCACGAATTCCTTCATCTTGGCGCCGTCGATCCAGCGCACCACCGCCACTGTGTCGTGCTGATAATCGACAAAGATGATGTTGGCGCCGTCGCCGTTATAGGAAAGGCTGTCCTCGCGCGCCGCCGGATAGAGTTTCTTGCCGGTGTTGAGATACCAGTTGCAGAAGCCATAGCCGGGATTGGGCACCGTGGGCGTGCGGGCCATCGCCACCCACTTGTCGGACAGGATGGTCTTGCCGTCCCACTGGCCCTTGTTGAGGCCGAGCAGCCCCAGCCGCGCCTGGTCGCGGGCCGAGATGAACATGCCGCCGCCCCAGTGGCCGCCGCCGCTCACCACATGGATGCGTTTGCCGTCCACTTCGGTATAGCTGTTGTCATAGCCTTCCCAGTGCCACTGGTCTGACATGCCGATGGGATCGGCGACATATTCCTTCAGCACGTCGGGCAGCGGCCGTTTCCACAAATGCGTCAGCGCCAAGGCCAGCGCGTTCACGCGCACGTCATTGTATTTCCAGGCTTGGCCCACCGGCGGCGGACCCTTGGCCAATTCGCTCCAGGGTTTTGCGGCTTCGGGCCTGTCTGCCCACCAGGGCTTGCCCCACATGGTGCCGATCCAGCCGGATTGCTGGCGCAGCATGTCGTTCCAGGTGATGGGCTGGTTGTGCGGCAGCATGAAATCCGGCGTCGGCCTGACATAATCGATGACGCGGTCGTTGATGTTCCTGATCATGCCTTTGTCAAAGGCTATGCCGGCAGTCGATGAGAGAAAGGTCTTGGTGACCGAGAAGGTCATGTCCACGTCTTTGGTCCTGCCCCATTCCGCCACGATATAGCCATGGCGGATGATGATGCCGTTGGCGGGCGCATGCGGCTTCAAGGGTCCAATGGGCGAGGAAAAAGCCTCGCCGGTATATTTCAGCGGCACGGAAATGCGCAGGTCACGGATGTCGGCCACCTTGGCCAGCTCTGGCGGATATTGGAGTTCGGCGGACACCGCATAGTCGATCGCCGCCTTGAGCTTGGCAGGGTCGAATTTTTCTTGGGCGGGCGTATGGGTCGCCCAGCCATCGCCTTTGGGCGGGAAGTAATCGGCGGCCGAAGCGGGGGAAAACAGGGCGGCGCCCAAAAAAGCCAGAACCAGATACTTCATCGCGAAACCCCTCTTTTTTGGAGCGAAGCATTCCGGCTCCGCTGGCGATTTGTCAAACGGATGGTTAACCGCCCGGCTGCGCTTGGAAATGGGGGCGCATGCCAATAGGCTGCCGGCCTGCAACAGAAGGCAAGCCCCCATGTCATTGTCTTTCGACCGTTCCGCGGGCCTGATTGCCGAAGCGGCAAACACCATTGCGGGCGGGGTCAACAGCAATTTCCGCATCGGCATGGCGGGCGGACCGCTGGTGTTCAAGCGCGGCGAAGGTCCCTATCTGCTGGACGTCAACGGCAATTGGCTGATCGACTATTATTGCGGCATGGGGGCGATGATCCTGGGCCACTCGCCCAAAGGCGTGCAGCAGGCGGTCAAGGAACAGGTCGACAAGGGCATTCTTTACGCCGGCCAATCGGAAATCGAATTCGAAGCCGCCAGGATCATTTGCGAGCGCATTCCATCCGCCCAGCGCATCCGCTTCGGCTCCTCCGGTTCGGAAGTGGCCCAAGCCGCTTTCCGCCTGGCGCGCGCCGCCACCGCTAAGCGCGTCATCCTGAAATTCGAAGGCCATTATCATGGCTGGTTCGACAATATCCTGTGGTCCACCGCGCCGGCTCAGAATGCGGCGGGCCCGGAAGATGCGCCCGTGCTGGTACCCGGCAGTGTGGGACAGGACGCGATGGATGCCGCCGGCCTGGATGTGATCGGCTGGAACAACCTGGCCCGACTGGAAGTGCGCCTGGCCAAGGGCGATGTTGCGGGTGTGATCATGGAGCCCGCCATGTGCAACCAGGGGGCGATTGTGCCCGCGCCCGGCTATCTGGAGGGAGCGCTGCAAGCCTGCCGCAAGCATGGCGCCATCTTGATCTTCGACGAAGTGATCACCGGCTTCCGGCTGGGGCTTAACGGCGCCCAGGCCCGCTTTGGCACCACGCCGGACCTGTCGATCTTCGCCAAGGCCATGGCCAATGGCTTTCCGGTGGCAGCCATTGTCGGTCGCACCGATCTGTTGGATCTGTTCGCCACCGGCGGGGTGCTGCATGGCGGCACTTTCAATGCCCAGCCCGTCACCATGGCGGCCATGGTGGCGACCCAGGCAGCACTTGTCCCCGACCAGTTTGAGGCCGCGTCCCAGCGCGGTGTCAGGCTGCGCGACGGTATCGCCCAGATTTTGCACGAGGCCGGCCTCAAGGCCCAGGTCACCGGCTTTGAACTGATGTTCCATGTCGGCTTCGGGCTGGAGGCGCCGGCCCGCAACTATCGCGACCTGCTGAAAGGCGACAAGCCGACGTATGTGAAGTTCGCCCATGCCCTGCTCAAGCGCGGTGTGCGTGTGTTGGAGCGCGGCGCCTGGTTCGTCTCTCTTGCCCATGACGATGGCGTGATCGACGCGACTTTGGATGCGGTGCGCGGGGCGGCCAAGGAGATCGCCTAGGACAACGTTCGGCGCTGGTTATTTTTTGACCCCCCTCCGGCGTCGACTATCACGCAGCCGCTTCGCGGCTGCGCCCGTCTCCGCCACCCTCGGCTCGCGCGGCTCACTGCGCTGTCGCGCGCCGCGCTGCGCCGCTTCGCCCCCCTTAGGCGTGCTTGCGCACGCGAAGGGGGAGGCGGGTCATGGCCCTAGCGGATGGTCGCCCGGCGGAATGCCGGGCTCAAGACATCTGGAACTGCCTGCACCGGTATTCAAACGATCATTTGGCTCGAGCGAGGCATTCCGCCGAGC
>DATBCP010000204.1:0-2181 GCA_036270435.1 Rhizomicrobium sp.
ATTGGCGCCGTTCAATACGGCGAGCCGCAGCTTTGCCGGTTGGGAACCGGTTGCGACGCCGATCAGTTTTTCCATCTGACCTGGGTCGCGGGCCTTGGCGGCGGCGCCGGCCAGCATCTCCACCGCATCGGCATTGGCGGACGCGTCGGCGACAAGCTGGTTCAGCGCATCGGCTTCCTGGCCTTTCAAACCGCCGATGCCGGCATCCACCGTGATCTGGTCGTTGCCGTATTTCTTCAACAGCGCGACCACCTGGGTAACGCGTGCTTCGCCGGGCAACGCGCCCAGGGACGCAGCCAGCTGGCGGCGCACCTGCAGGTTGGAATCATCTTCCTTCTTCAACACCGCCGCCTGGACTGCGGCGTCGCCCTTGGCCAGGAACGGTTCGGCGCCGCGCAACCCCGCATTGCGCACATAGGCATCGCTGTCCTCCAGCGCGTGCATCACGGTTTCGGCATCCAGCGAGCCCATGCCGGCCAGGGTCCAAACTGCCTGAACGCGGGTACGGGCGTCGGTTGCGCTCATCGCCAACTGCCTGAGCGCGGGGACCACCGACTTGTCGTTTCGCTGCACCAGCAATTGCTGGGCGGTGTCCCGCCACCAGCCATCCCCGTCCGACAGATGGGCCACCAGCTGGACCGGGGTTTCCTCGATCATATGCGGCGCGGGCCTCGCCGGCTTCATGCCGGTATGGATGACGCGATAGATGCGGCCCTTATGGATACCGTCCCACAGCCGGTGCTGCAGGATGTAATTCTTCAGATAGTCGGTCTGGATCGGTTCGTCCTGGGAGACGCCGCGATACATGTCGACGATATAGACGCTGCCGTCCCAGCCGGGCGTGAGCCAAACCGGGCGGAAGCGCTCGTCGGTTGAAGCCAGGAACTCGCCCTTGGCCCAATAATCCTGGCCGGCAATATTGCCGGCGTCGTTGGCATTGACCTTGACCAGGTGCACCAGGTTGGTCGGGGCATCGACCACAAAGGCGTTGCCATACAGCTCTTTCGGCAGGGCGTCGCCGCGATAGATCAGGGGCGAGGACACGCCCTGATAATAATAGGCCGAGCCGTCGGGCCTGGGCACTTCCGGCCGGTAACCGCGATTGACGCCCAAGGTGGGACGTACCGGCCAGATCGCGGATTTTTCCTGGTCCACCAGATTTTCATACAAGCCGCTGGTGCGGGTGAGGTCGGGATTGCGCACATAATATTTGGCCGGGATGTAATCCACGAACAAGGGATCGGTGTTGAAGTTGCGGAAGATCAACCCGCCGTCATTCTGGGTGACGCCCCACTGGCCGCGTACCAGGTTGGGCACGATCGTGAACTTGCCGCCGTCTTCGGGAAGCACATTGTAATTATGTTCGGAGACATTGATGGTGTTGTCCATGCCCCAATAAAGGCCATTGGCGGCATGTTCGATATTGCCCCGCCGCCCGAAGCCGTCCTTGATCACCTCTTTGGTGTCGGCCTTGAGGTCGCCATTGGTGTCGCAGGACTTGACCAGATTCGGCGGCTCGCCGATCAGGGCACAGCCATGGTCCAGGATCTTGAGCGCGCGGGGCAGGATCAGCTTGTCCTGAAAGACCGTGCGTTTGTCATAGACGCCGTCGCCATCGGTATCTTCCAGGATGGCAACATCGCCGACCGGCTCTTCCTCGTTGACCATCTTCTGGCCCACGGCATAGCCCTGCATCTCCACCACCCAGAGCCGGCCGTCGCCGTCGAATTCGGCCACGATGGGGTCCTGGACCAGGGGTTCCGACGCGACCAGCTGCACCTGATAGCCCGGCGCCATGTGAAAGGTTTTTAACTCCTGTGCCGGCGACAGCGAAGGCGGGAACTTGGGCTGCATTCGTTGGACCTTGGCCGGCCAGGGAAGATTGAGCTGCGAGGTCAGGGGGCCTTTGAACTTGGCCGGTGCTTTTGCCGCTTGTGTCGCCGAATAGCCGACCGCCACGGAAAGAGCGAGTGCAGTGCCGGCCAATATATAAGTCCTGAGACGCATCGGCGATTTCCCCTGTATTTTGGCCAGGATAATAGCCAGGCAACGGGTGCGGTAAAGGCCTGGAGTTGCGGCGGTTTGGCCGGAAAGCGCTGCCATTTTTTGCCGTATGAGTCACCCTTCATGTGTTCGGCGAGGCCGTCGCCTTCTGTCAGCGCGGCGCTCTATACCGTGACC
>DATBCP010000205.1:0-3782 GCA_036270435.1 Rhizomicrobium sp.
TTGCCGTTGCCGGGCACTTCCGCGATCGCCTGATGCAGATTGGGATCGAATTTGCCGTCGCTGGTGTCCACGGCCTTCACGCCATAGCGCTCAAGCGTCTGCAGCAGTTGGCGGTCCGTGGCCTCCACCCCGTCCAGCACCGCCTTGACCTGCGGATCGGCGGCGGCGCGAATATCGGCCGGCACAGCGGCAAGGGCGCGGGCAAAATTGTCGGCAATGCCCAGCATGTCACGGGCGAATTTGGTCACCGCATACTGGCTTGCGTCGGCCTTTTCCTTTTCGGCGCGACGGCGGATATTCTCGGCCTCCGCCAGCGCCCGCAGCCGCTGGTCCTTGAGGGATTCCACTTCCGCCTTCAGGGCTTCCAGCACGGCGAATTCCGCCGCAAAGGGATTGTCGGCGTCGTTGGCGGGATTCTTGTCGTCACTCATCACGGGTCACATTCGCTTTGGGGGCAGGGCGGGTTCTTAAGACCTAAGCCAGCAATCGTCCAATGACTTTGGCGGTATGGTCCACCATGGGGATGATCCGGCCGTAATTCAGCCTTGTGGGGCCCAGGACCCCGATCACCCCCACGATCTTGCCTTGGGCATTGGCATAGGGGGCGGCCACGATCGAGGAACCCGACAGTGAGAACAGCCGGTTCTCCGAACCGATGAAGATCCGGACCCCCTCGCCGTCCTTGGCCAGTTCCAACAGCCGGATCAGGTCGGCTTTGCGCTCGATATCGTCAAACAGGGTACGGATACGGTCCAGGTCCGCCTGGCTGTCCAGCAGATGGGAGGTGCCGCGCACGATCAGCACCTTTTCCGGTCCGGCCAGGGTGGCCAGGCCTTCGGCCACCACTTTCGCGGTCAGCTTGTCCAGTTCCAGTTTCTCGCTGTCCAACTCGGCCAGGATCTCGGTGCGGGCGGCGTCGATGGTGCGGCCCCGAAGACGCGCGCCCAGATAGTTGCTGGCCTCTGACAGGGCCGAGACCGGCAGGCCAGGCGGGGTGTCGATCACCCGGTTTTCCACCTGGCCGTCCTCGCTGACCATGATGACCAGCGCCTTGCCCGGCGCCACGGCGACGAATTCCACATGCTTGAGCGCGGCATCCTGTTTGGCCGTCAACATCAGGCCGGCGCAACGCGAAAGGCCAGCCAATTGCTGGGTTGCCTGGGTCAGCACATCCTCGATGCGCTGACCGCTGCCCGACATGCGGGCTTCGATGGCGATGCGTTCATCCGGGGCCAATTCACCAATTTCCAACAACCCGTCCACAAAAAGCCGCAGGCCCTTTTCGGTGGGAATGCGCCCCGCGCTGGTGTGCGGCGAATACAGCAGCCCCATCGCCTCCAGGTCGGACATCACATTGCGGATGGAGGCTGGCGACAAAGCATGGGGCAGCCG
This sequence comes from Rhizomicrobium sp., assembly GCA_036270435.1. Classification (GTDB taxonomy): domain Bacteria; phylum Pseudomonadota; class Alphaproteobacteria; order Micropepsales; family Micropepsaceae; genus Rhizomicrobium. The sequence continues at coordinate 1,393 of DATBCP010000205.1, forward strand.
CTGGGACAGGGTGCGCGATCCCACCGGCTCGCCGCTGGCCAGAAAAGCCTCCACCAGATGGCGGAACACTTCGCGCGGGCGGTCGGTAAAGCCCTGGGGCACGACAAAGGGGTTGCGGGGGTCTAAGGTCAAGCTGCTGAAAATCCTGGTCTTTTTGCTTTGTGGTTGCGCGTAGGGCGCTCCCGCCTGTAGGTAACGCCCCAAAGCCAGTGTCCCGATTCCGAAATTCGCATCAACTCCATATCGGGCTCGAGGCGAATTCCGGACTCGGGACACTAGCAACTTATTGAATCTAGTGTCGTTTTGGTTTCGAAACTCGCTTTGAACCCGATATCGGCACGGATTGCGAACTTCGAAACCACGACACTAGCAGACCGATATAAGAGGCTCCATGCGCCATTCAACTCGTGCCCCCGACCAGATGCGGGTGGTTTCCCTCACCCCGGGATTTTCCCGCCACGCCGAGGGCTCCTGCCTGGTCAAGTTCGGCGACACTCATGTGCTGGTAACAGCCAGCCTGGAAGAAAGGGCGCCGCCCTTCTTGAAGGGCTCGGGCAAAGGCTGGGTCACCGCCGAATATGGCATGCTGCCCCGCTCCACCCATGATCGCATGCGGCGCGAAGCGGCGGCCGGAAAACAATCGGGCCGCACCCAGGAGATCCAGCGGCTGGTGGGCCGGTCCTTGCGGGCGGTCTGCGATCTCGCGGCCCTGGGCGAACGCCAGATCACCATCGACTGCGACGTGCTGCAGGCCGATGGCGGAACCCGCACCGCCGCCATCACCGGCGGCTTCGTGGCGCTCAGCCAATGTCTCGGCTTCATGAAGAAGACCGGCCTTTTGAGCGTGCCGGTGATCAAGGATCATGTCGCCGCCGTCAGTTGCGGTATCGTCAAGGGCCAGGCGGTGTTGGACCTGGACTATGACGAGGATTCCACCGCCGAGACCGACGCCAATTTCGTGCTGACCGGTTCCGGCGGCCTGGTCGAAATCCAGGGCACGGCGGAAGGCGCGCCCTTCACCGAGGATCAATTGGTGGCGCTGCTCAAGCTGGCGCGCAAGGGCATCGGCGAATTGGTGGAATTGCAGAAACAGGTCTTGCTATGAAGACTTCGACATGATTTTGGCGCGCGGCACCCAGCTGGTCGTCGCCTCGCACAATCCGGGCAAGGTGCGCGAGATCAAGGCGCTGTTGGGCCCGCATGGCATCGAAGCGCTCGGCGCCGGCTCGCTGGGCCTGCCCGAACCGGAAGAAACCGGCACCAGCTTTGCCGCCAATGCCGAGATCAAGGCGATAGCCGCTGCCAAGGCCAGCCGCCATGCCGCGCTGGCGGATGACTCCGGCCTGTGTGTCGACGGGCTGGATGGCGCGCCGGGTATCCATTCGGCGCGCTGGGCCGGACCGACCAAGGATTTCCGCATCGCCATGACCCGCATCCACGATGAGTTGCGGCATAAGGGGCTTTCCACCAGTGCCGCCAAATTCGTCTGTGCTTTATGCGTCGCATTGCCGGGCGGCGCGTTCCAGACCTTTGAAGGCGAAGTGCATGGTCACCTGAGCTTTCCGCCACGCGGCGAGCGCGGCTTCGGCTATGACCCTATTTTTGTCGCCAATGGCATGGAACAGACTTTTGCCGAGATCGATCCGGCGAAGAAGCACGCCATCAGCCACCGCGCCAAGGCGTTCGAGAAGCTGCTGCATTCGGGGATTTTCAGTGAATCCTTTTAACCCTCCTTGTCATGCCCGCGTGAGCGGGCATCCAACTTTCATGCGACTGTGCAACAGAAGTTGGATTCCCGCTTTCGCGGGAAATGACAATATTGAGGTAGGGGCGCCGTGAGCTTCGGCGTCTACATCCATTGGCCGTTCTGCGCCGCCAAGTGCCCCTATTGCGACTTCAATTCCCATGTCCGCACCGCCATCGACGAGGATGGCTGGGTCGACGGCATCCTGTCCGAGCTGCAATGGATCGCGGACAATCAAGGGGCGTCGGCGCGAGCCGGAGCGACACTTAAAAAAGTCAAGCCGGTCGTGCAGACCGTCTTCTTCGGCGGCGGCACACCGTCCTTGATGCAAGGCCAGTCGGTGGGCCGGGTGCTGCAGAAAATCGCGGCGCTGTGGCCGATGGCGAATGACACGGAAATCACCTTGGAAGCCAATCCTGCCAGCGCCGACGCGGCGCGCTTCGCCGATTACCGCGCCGCCGGGGTCAATCGCGTCTCGCTCGGGGTGCAGGCCTTGAACGACCCTGATTTGAAGAGGCTGGGCCGGCTGCATGACGTGGCGGAAGCCAAGGCGGCGCTCGGCATGGCGATGGGGGTGTTCGACCGCGTCTCGCTGGATTTGATTTACGCCCGTCCCGATCAGAGCGAAGCGCAATGGCGCGATGAA
>DATBCP010000206.1:0-4072 GCA_036270435.1 Rhizomicrobium sp.
ATTTTTGCCCTTCCCGGCACCAGACGCATCCTTCGCCGCGCCGCGCCTGAACGAAGATCAGGCGCGGGCGGCGGATGCTTTGCGGTGTGCGGTGGCCGTGCGCAAATTCTCCGCCCATCTGCTGGATGGGGTGACGGGCTCGGGCAAGACGGAAGTCTATTTCGAGGCGGTGGCCGAAGCGCTCGAACAGAACAAGCAGGTGCTGATTCTGCTGCCGGAGATCGCGCTGACGGTACAGTTCCTGGAACGCTTTGCGGCGCGTTTCGGCGTGCGCCCCACCGAATGGCATTCCGACCTGTCGCAAAAGGAACGCCGCCGCGCCTATCGCGCGGTAATGAAGGGTGAAGCCAGGGCGGTGGTCGGCGCGCGCTCTTCCCTGTTCCTGCCTTTCCCCGAACTGGGCCTGGTGATCGTGGATGAAGAACATGAACAGGCTTTCAAGCAGCAGGATGGCGCCATCTATCATGCCCGCGACATGGCGGTGGTGCGCGCCCGTATTGAGGATTGCCCGGTCATACTGGCCAGCGCCACCCCCTCGCTGGAAAGCTTTGTGAACGCCACGGGCGGCCGTTATTCCCATTTGCGGCTTTCCACGCGCCATGGCGCGGCGGAATTGCCGCAAGTCAAGCTGATCGACCTGCGGCAGGAAAAAGACCCGCGGGATGGCGAACACAAAGCGCAATGGCTGTCGCCGCCGCTGCGGGACGCGTTGGAAAAAGTACTGGCGGCGGATGAACAGGCGATGCTGTTTCTCAACCGCCGGGGCTATGCGCCGCTGACCTTGTGCGAGGCCTGCGGCCACAAATTCACCTGTCCGCACTGTTCGGCCTGGCTGGTGGAGCACAAATACAAAAGACGGCTTGCCTGTCATCAATGCGGCTATGAACTGCCCATGCCCAACACCTGCCCGCAATGCAACCAGACCGGCAGCTTGATCCCTTGCGGTCCAGGCGTGGAACGCGTCGCGGAGGAGTTTGCGGCGTTCTTCCCCAAGGCGCGCTATTCCATCGCCTCGTCCGACATATTGCACGGACCCGCCGAAACCCAGGCCGCCATTCGCGCCTTTGCCAAGCGCGAGATCGATGTGTTGATCGGCACCCAGATCGTGGCCAAGGGGCATCATTTCCCGCAACTCACTTTGGTGGGTGTGGTGGATGCCGATCTTGGCGGCAGCGATGGCGATTTGCGGGCGCGCGAGCGCACCTTCCAGTTGCTGCATCAAGTGTCGGGCCGGGCGGGGCGGGCAGAAAAGCCCGGCCTGGTTTTGCTGCAGACCAGAAACCCGCAGGACGCTGTGATGCAAGCGCTGGCGCGTGGCGACCGCGACGGTTTCTATGAACAAGAACGGGGCTTTCGCGAAGCCAGCCAGTCGCCGCCTTTTGGCCGCCTGGCCGCGCTGGTGATCAGCGGTTATGACGGCGAAACGGTGCGCGGCATCGCGCGCCAACTGGGCAAGGCCGCACCCAGCGCGCGCGATGTGAAGGTGTGGGGACCGACGCCGGCTTTTTATGCCCTGCTGCGCGGCCAAACGCGCGAGCGGCTTCTGGTGCAGGCAGCGCGCGGCGTCGATGTGCAAGCCTATTTGAAAGCCTGGCTGGCGCTGGTGAAAGTGCCGGCTTCGGTGCGCGTCACCGTCGATGTCGATCCGGTGAGTTTTTTCTGACATGATCAGCCTTGATCCCATTCGAAAAGCGGCGGCGGGCGCCATGACGGACCTGACAATTCGATTGGCCACGCTGGCCGACTTGCAGGTTCTTCGCGCCATCATGGCGGCGGCCATCGCCGAAAATATGAAGCCTTTTCTTTCGGCCGACCTCATTCGATCCAGCGAAAGGGTCATGGGCCTGGACACATTGCTTGTCGAGGACGGGACCTATTGGATCGTTCATGCGGATGGCGCGCCGGCCGGATGCGGGGGGTGGAGCCGCCGCAACACCTTGTATGGCGGCGACCATAGCGCGGGCCGCAGTCCCGCCCTGCTCGATCCGGCTGTGGATGCGGCCCGGGTTCGCGCCATGTATACCCATCCCTCCTTTGTTCGCCGGGGCATCGGCCGCCTGATCCTGGATAACTGCGAAGCCGCCGCACACCGGGAAGGCTTCAAACGCTTGGAACTGGCCGCCACGCTTGCCGGAGAACCGCTATACCGGGCATGCGGCTTTCAAGAACTGGAACGCTTCCAAGACAGCGGCGTCCCCCTGATCCGCATGGGAAGGCAGATCACGCTCTGAAACGGCCCCGCCTAGCCCGTTGGCAGCGCGAATGTCATCCCTGCCAACCGTTCTGGATCGGCAATCGCCTCGATGGCCGTGATCTTGTCGCCGTGGAAGGTGACGCCCAGCACCAGCAGCAAGTGACCGTTGGGCGCCACCAGGATGGCGGCCACGCCATCCACCAGGGCAAAGCGTGCCGCCTGCGCGCGGCCGTGAAAGGCCTTGGCCACGGCGTGCGATCCGCTCAACTGGCGCGGCCCGCCCAGGCGGATCGCCGCCGCGTCGCCATGCATGACAACTTGCGGGTCCAGCACTTTGAGCAAGCCTTCGAAATCGCCCTCGCGCGAGGCCAGCAGGAAGGCGTCGATCACCTTGCGTTCGGCTCTTGCTTCTTCTTTGGGCGCGCCCTGGACCCGGCGGCGCGCCCGGCTGGCCAGCTGGCGGGTGGCGACGGGCGTGCGTCCGACGATCGGCGCGATCTCATCGAAGGGCAAGTCGAACATGTCGTGCAGCACAAAAGCGATGCGTTCCGCCGGTTCCAGCGCTTCCAGCACCACCAAGAGCGCGATGCCCACCGAATCCGCCAGCTCCCGCTCGCGGCTTGGATCGTCCGGCGCGGCCGGCTCGGGCACATGCGGCTCGATCCGGTCCTCGCGGTGGGATTTGCGCCGTCTCAGCATGTCCAGCGCGATGCGCGCCACCACGGTGGTCAGCCATCCTGTCAGGTTACCAACCCCATCCGCGCCGTCCCGGCTGAGCCGCAGCCAGCCTTCCTGCACCGCGTCCTCGGCCTCGGGCAGGGAGCCCAGCATGCGATAGGCCACCCGCGTCAGATGGGCGCGGTCTGCCTCGAATTGCGTCGCCAGGTATTTCTCATCGTTTTTTTCTTGGGGCATCGGTCACATCCGAAAGCTGCGCGTCGTCATCTGTGTGACGTCGCCCGGCCGGCAGATGTGACCGGGTGCCCAAACCCTAGGAGAAATTTCATGCAAGCACGAATGACAAATCCCGTCTTCATCCTGCCCGAGACCATGCAGGCCATGTTCGCCCTCAACAAGCCCACCGAAGACAAGCTGCCGCTCCGCTTGCGCAAACTGGTGCATCTGCGCGCCAGCCAGATCAATGGTTGCAGCGTCTGCGTCGACATGCACGCCAAGGAACTCCAGAAGGACGGCACTCCGCTGGAGCACATCTTTGCCGTGGCCGCCTGGCGGGAGACACCTTATTTCAGCGATGCCGAGCGCGCGGCGCTGGAACTGACGGAAAGCCTCACCCGCATTGCCGACCGGCCCGATCCGGTTCCGGATGCGGTATGGGAGAAGGTGACCCGCCATTTCAGCGAGCCGGAAATCGCGGCGCTGCTGGTTTCCATCGCCCTGATCAACAGCTGGAACCGCTTCAATGTCGCGGTCAAGATGATGGTGGGCGATAAGTGGGAGAAGGCGGCGTAGTTAAAGCTTATGGTCATTCCGGCCGAGCGCCGCACAGCGGCGCGAGGGGGTGAGGAGCGGTCCGCCACAGGCGGACGAAATGGTCCTGTGGATCATTTCGAGTGACGAACGCCGGAGCGTAAGCGACGGCCGGACGGGAACCCAGGTGGAGAGACCAAGCTTGCTCCATCTACCTGGGTCCCCTTCCCTCGCCGCGCGTCGCGCGGCTCGCCGGGGATGACAAGCAGAGCTATAGCTTCCGTACGTCCGTCAGATGCCCGGTCACCGCCGCCGCCGCCGCCATCGCCGGAGAGACCAGATGGGTGCGTCCGCCGCGGCCCTGGCGGCCTTCGAAATTGCGGTTGGAGGTGGAAGCGCAGCGCTCGCCTTCCTTCAGCTTGTCGGCATTCATCGCCAGGCACATGGAAC
>DATBCP010000207.1:0-13627 GCA_036270435.1 Rhizomicrobium sp.
GTATTGCCGATACGCTCTTCGGACGGCTCCTGGCGGATCGCCTCGCCGCAACGCAACGCAGCCGGTTCAATCTGACCTTAACTTGCTCTAGCTGTGCGCATTCCTTAACGGCTCGCTGAATTGAGCTGTAACACTCGCTTCACCAAGCCATGGTCAAACTGCGTTTTGAGAGTTCCATACGTGTAACACCGCATTCGCAATAAACGCTTGCCCTGCCTTCTCTTTCTGTCATGATCTCGTTGGGGGTTGGGTCGGGGCTTGAACAGGGCTGTTCATGCTTTCATTGACTCGTCGATCTGAAATTCAGCGACCCGGCGCCCGAACCATGCAGCCGGAGGAAGAACCTGCGTCCGTTTTGGGCCCCGGGGTCGAGGTGCAAGGCGTACTGGAGATCGATGGCGAACTGGTCATCGGCGGCCTGGTGAGAGGTCGCATCGCTGCCGTCAAAGTGGTGATCAGCGCCGGCGGATATGTCGAGGGTGACATCGTCGCGCGCGAAGTCGTCATTGCCGGGCGCCTGAGCGGTCGGGTTTTTGCGCCCAACGTCTTGATCGAGGCCAGTGCCGATGTCGAAGGACGGCTCTTTCACACCCAGATCGCCGTGGCACAAGGGGCCCGCTTGAACGGCCGCATGCCCTGGCGGCCGGTCAGTTACTTTGAGACTTTGGATCAACTTCCGGAGATACGTACATGAATCTGTTCAACCGCAGCGACAAATCCGGTGACGCTTCCCAGCAGCCGCAGACGGCGCAGCCTCAGACCGCCCAGCAGAAACCGGTCCCGCAGAAAACCGAAGCCGCTCCCGCCAAGCCGGCCGAGCAGCCTGCGTCACCATCCCCTGTCACCAAACCAGCCGTAACCCCAACCTCAACAAAAACAGGAGCTTCCATGGCATCGGTCATCAGCAAGGCGCTCAAGATCACAGGTGAACTCGAAAGTACCGAGGACATCCAGATCGACGGCCAGATCGAAGGCGATGTGCGTGGCGTGGGCGTGAAGATCGGCCAGAATGCCAAGGTCAAGGGCACGGTCTATGGCGAGGAGGTCGAGCTTGCCGGCACCATCGAAGGCAAGATCGAGGCCAAAAAGGTTTTCATCTCCGGCACCGCGCGCATGACGGGCGATATCTGGCACCAGGACATCCGCGTCGAATCGGGCGCCCATATCAACGGCAACCTGAAGCCGGAACTGAGCAAGGCCGACTCCAAACAGGCTCCCAAGCCGGCGGCCAGCGTGTCCAACGTCACGCCCGTGAGCGCGACCGGCACGGCGCATCACTGAAATGGAAAGGGCTGGCGGTAACCCGCCAGCCCCTCTTTTCCTGAATCCTACTGCCGGTAATTGGCGATGGAGAGCTGGGACACCCAGCCTTTGTTGCCGACTTCATCGGCCACTTCGATCCACACGCCTTCCTTGTTGCCGGTGGGATAAAGGATCGTTCCGGCATCCAGCGGCTTGAGCACCTTGCCCTTTTCGGCGGGCGTTGCACGCATAACCCCGGCGCGCGCCAAGGTCACGGCCTGGGCAGGAGCATCGGCCTTGGCATTGGTGGACAATCCGCCAAGGTCGCCCACCAGCTTGGTATAGGCATCGATATAGGCCAGGACGACGACCTGGCCGATGGCGGAGTTCTGGTAGTTGGAAATCCCGGCTCCGCCGAAACCGCCCCAGCCGCCCCAGCCGCCGCCAAAGCCGAAACCGACATCGGTCTGTGAACCATGGCCTTCTTCCGTCGCCTGCTGCTCGCTGGTGCGGACATTGGTGACCGTCAACACCACATCGGCCGTCTTGGAATTGATATTGATGTGGGACGCGATCGCGCCAAAGCCGCCGGGCAGGAAGCCGCCCAGGATGCCGCCGACATTGGTGCCGCTGGCATTGCCGTTACGCGAAACAATGTCCGGCACCAGGATATAGTCCGCGGCGCGCACCTGTCCGGCGCCGATATTGGAACCGCCCTGCAAGGTGCCCCCAGATGCCAGCGCCCGTTCTTGCTGGGCCATGGCAAATCCCGCGCCGCGGTCCACCAGGGTGAAGCAGCCGGATTTCATCACGAATACCTTGAGCAGGGCTTCGGGGGATTCCAACCCCAGGGCCGTCCACCAATTGTTTTGCGGTGCATGGATCGCCATCGCGCCAAGCTTGCGGCCACAAGTAGGAATCTCCGCCTGTTTCTGGGCGCTCTTCTCATCGACCGAAGCCGCATAAGACGGCGTGGCCGTGATGGGCGCGCATGCCAAAGAAAATGCCGCCGCCGTGGCAAGGAACTTGCCCAAACTCATGATAATCCCCCTTGATTGATCCACCGCGGCTGGAAATCGACATCCGGACCGGATGGAATGAGCCCTACAGCGGAGATACACCACGCCCGCTGAGCTAGATTAGCGCAAGGCGGAAAAACCGCAATATGCAAGGGGAAATTGCCGGCGCAAATTTTTGCGGAACCGGCGTCACCTATTTGATAAATGGGCGGCAGAAAGTGCCTCCGCATCAGCCACTTGAACGGGCTGGTCCCGAAGCGAATTACTCCCACCAACCCTTCCACTTGAACCACAATAAAGGCAGCAGCCCGCTGAGCACGATCAGGGTCAGGCCAAAGGCATAGCCGTGCGGCCAACTCAGCTCCGGCATGTCGTGAAAGTTCATGCCGTAGATGCCGGCGATCAGCACCGGCGGGATGCCGACCACCGAGGCGATGGTGAGCACTTTGAAAAGGTCGTTCTGCTCGGTCGAGATGAATCCCAGATCCGCATCCAGCAGGAACTGGAGCTTGTCGGTGAGGTGCACGACATATTCGTTGAGCGACTGGACGTCGGCGCCCGCGGTCTTCAGCCTGGCCTTGACCAGCGCCTCCAGCCAGCCGTCGCCATGTTCGGTGGCGAAGGGGATGGCGCGCTGCAGGACCAGAAGCGTGTCGCGGATATGGGACAGCCGCTCGCCCATATCGCCGATCTCCACCAGCGTGTCGCGCAGCATGCGGTTGACGCGGGCGACCTTGTTGCGCTGCCAGTCCCGCAGCTCCTTGTGGAAGATGCGCTGGGATATCTTCAAGGCCTCGGTGCGCAATTCCTCCAGCCGGTCGGCATTGTAGTCGATCAAGGCTTCGACAATGACCATGAAGATGTCGGCCGCGCTGCGCGGACGCCGGCTCACCCGCGCGGTGATGGCATCGAAGGTGTGAAGCTGGGCGAAGTGCAGCGTCACCAGCAGATCCTTGCTGAGCACAAAACCCAGCGGGGTGGTGAGGTCCTCGCCGCCATTCTTGTTGTGCGGCGTCACCGGCACCGAAATGGTGAAGACATCGTCCTCATACTGCAGCCTGCTGGAGAATTCGATTTCCTCCAGCTGCTCGCGCGGCGGGATGTCGAGCAGGTAATCGGTGCAGGCCTTGGCGATTTCCTCATTGGTGGGGTTGAAAAGATCGACCCACACCAACTTGCCGCCGGATTGATGTTCTATCAGCACGGATTCCCCCTTTGAGGGCAGTAACGCGCGAAAACTGCGCCTGGCGCAAGCGGTTTGGGTCAGAACCGGCGTCGCCGCTCGTTACGGAAATTTGAAGATCAGACCAGTGCCCCGTGGCAATGCTTGTACTTTCGGCCTGAGCCGCACGGACATGGCGCATTGCGCTGGACCCGTTCCCAGGTTTTGGGATTGTTGGGGTCCACCGGCGGCACGTCCGGCCACAGGCCGGGCTGCTCCACCTCATTTTCGCCGGTCAGCGGATTGATATGGGACGCCTGCATGGCGGGAAGCGGGGTCTGCTCCAAAGGTGGCGGCGGGGCGGTCTGGATCTGCACCTGCATCAACTGGCGCACCACCTCGGTCCTGAGCTTGCTCAACAGGGTCTGGAACAGCTCGAAGGCGTCGCCCTTATATTCGTTCAGCGGATCGCGCTGGCCGTAGCCGCGCAGGCCGACATATTGGCGCAAGTGGTCCAGGTCGACGATATGCTCGCGCCAATGATGGTCCAGCGTCTGCAGCAGGATCGCTTTTTCCACATAGCGCATCACCTCGGTGCCATATTCTACAGTGCGGGCGGCGGCGCGCGCTTCCACCGCCTTCAGGATGCGCTCGCGCACTTCCTCATCGGCGATGCCTTCTTCCTTGGTCCAATCCACCACCGGCAGGTCGATGCCGAAAATCGTCTGCACCTCGTTGTGCAGGCCGGCCGCGTCCCACTGTTCGGCATAGGCCTTTTCGGGAATGTGCCGCGAGACCAGGGCTTCCACCACTTCCTCGCGGAAATCGGCGATCTGGTCCGAAACATCATCCGACGACATGATCTCGCGGCGCTGCTCGAAGATGACTTTGCGCTGGTCGTTCAGCACATCGTCATATTTCAGGATGTTCTTGCGGATCTCGAAATTGCGGGCTTCGACCTTTTGCTGGGCTTTTTCCAGCGCCTTGTTCACCCAGGGATGAGTGATGGCTTCGCCCGGCTCCAGCCCCAGCTTGGTAAGGATCGAGTCCATGCGCTCGGATCCGAAGATGCGCATCAGGTCGTCCTGCAGCGACAGGAAGAATTTGGAAGCGCCTGGATCGCCCTGGCGCCCCGAGCGGCCGCGCAGCTGATTGTCGATGCGCCGGCTTTCATGCCGCTCGGTGCCGATCATGTAAAGGCCACCGGCCGCCAGCGCTGTCTGCTTTTTGGCGGCGACTTCGGCACGGATCTCCTCGGCTTTGGTGGTGCGCTCATATTCGTCAGTGATGGCGGCCAGTTCCGCCTTGATGCGCATGTCGGCATTGCCGCCCAGCTGGATGTCAGTGCCGCGGCCGGCCATGTTGGTGGCGATGGTCACCCCGCCCGGCACGCCGGCCTGGGCCACGATATAGGCTTCCTGCTCGTGATAGCGGGCGTTCAGCACATTGTGCTGGATCTTGCGCTTCTTGAGAATGTCGGAAAGGTGCTCCGATTTCTCGATCGAGGTGGTGCCCACCAGCACCGGCTGGCCGCGCTCGCGGCATTCCATGATCAGCTTGATGATGGCTTCGTTCTTTTCATCGGCGGTGCGGTAGACTTCGTCGTCGGAGTCCTTGCGCGCGACAGCAACATTGGTGGGGATTTCCAGCACATCGAGCTTGTAGATGTCCATGAATTCGGCGGCTTCTGTCATCGCCGTGCCGGTCATGCCGGCCAGCTTGTCGTAAAGGCGGAAATAGTTCTGGAAGGTGATCGAGGCCAGGGTCACATTTTCCGGCTGGACCTGGACGTCCTCCTTGGCTTCCAGCGCCTGGTGCAGGCCTTCCGAATAGCGCCGGCCTTCCATCATGCGGCCGGTGAATTCGTCGATGATGACCACCTGGTCGTTTTTGACGATGTAATCCTTGTCCTTCTGAAACAGCAGGTGGGCCTTCAGCGCCTGGTTCACATGGTGGACGATGGTGATGTTCTCGGTGTCGTAGAGATCGCCCTGCGGTAAAAGGCCCGCCGCCTTGAGCAGCTGCGCCATATGCTCATTGCCCTGTTCGGTGAGCGAGACCTGGCGCGACTTTTCATCCAGCTCATAGTCTTCCTTGACCAGCGCGTCCATCACCGCATCCACCGAGCGGTAGGTCTCGCTCTGGTCGTCGGTGGGGCCGGAGATGATCAGCGGCGTGCGCGCCTCGTCGATCAGGATGGAATCGACTTCGTCCACGATGGCATAGGCGTGGCCGCGCTGGGTCATGGCATCCAGCGAGTATTTCATATTGTCGCGCAGGTAATCGAAGCCGTACTCGTTGTTGGTGCCATAGGTGATGTCGGCGCCATAAGCGGCCTTGCGCTCGGCATCGTCCAACCCATGGACGATGACGCCCACGCTCATCCCCAGGAAGCGATAGATCTGGCCCATCCATTCGCTGTCGCGCTTGGCCAGATAGTCGTTGACCGTCACCACATGCACGCCTTCGCCGGCCAGCGCATTGAGATAGACGGGCAGGGTGGCGACCAGGGTCTTGCCTTCGCCGGTCTTCATTTCCGAGATATCCCCCCGGTGAAGCACCATGCCGCCCACCAGCTGCACATCGAAATGGCGCTGGCCCAGGGTGCGTTTGGCCGCCTCGCGGACGACGGCAAAAGCCTCGGGCAGAAGGTCGTCCAGCGTCTCGCCTTTTTCCAGCCGCTCGCGGAAAGCGGGCGTCATGGCGGCCAGTTCGGCATCCGACATGGCTTGGAATCGGGGCTCCAGGGCGTTGATCTTGGCGACCGTGCTCCACAGCGGCTTGACCTTGCGATCATTGGCCGAGCCGAAAAGCGATCTGGCGAGCGAACCCAGCATGAAATCCTCTAATCCGGCCGGAAACGTGGGGTGAAGACCGCCAAATCCGCATGGCGGCCGCGCGGGAGACATAAGAACGCGCTAGTCTCTTGTCAAACCGGGGATTTTTACGACTATCCGGGCCACAAACCCGGGGGGAACATGGCCCAAAAAGCAAAGTCACGTCCGAAGCTTGTGCATGCCGTATCGCCCTTGGCGCCAAAGAGCTTCCCCAAGCTCCCGCCCCTGGCCGGCGTCCGGCTGGCAACAGCCGCAGCCGGGGTCCGATACAAAGACCGTACCGACGTGCTGATGGCGCTCCTGGCGCCAGGAACTCAGGTCGCGGGTGTGTTCACCACCTCCACGACGGCTTCGGCGCCGGTGCTCTGGTGCCGGGACAAGCTCAAAGGCGGGGAGGCCCGGGTTTTGGTGGTGAACAGCGGCAACGCCAATGCCTTCACCGGCAAGGCTGGGCAGGACGGGGTGCGCGAGATCGCGGCCGCCGCCGCCGCCGTGACGGGATGCCGCGCCCAAGAGGTTTTCATGGCCTCGACCGGGGTGATCGGCGAACCGCTTCCGGCCGATAAGATCACCAGGGTGTTGGCGGGACTGGCGGCGGAAGGCGCGGCGGATCATTGGCGCGCGGCCGCCGATGCCATCATGACGACAGACACCTATCCCAAGGCGGCCACCGCCACCGCCATGATCGACGGCGTCAAGGTGACCATCAATGGCATCGCCAAGGGCTCGGGCATGATCGCGCCCGACATGGCGACCATGCTGAGTTTCGTTTTCACTGACGCAAGTGTGCCGGCTTCAGTGCTGCAGGAATGCTTGAGCGCCGGCACCGGTCCCAGCTTCAATTCCATCACGGTGGATTCCGATACGTCCACCAGCGACACGCTGTTGATGTTTGCGACGGCCAAGGGCGGCAAGCACGCCGCCATCACCAAAGCCAGTGACCGGCGGCTGGCGGATTTCCGCAAAAGCCTCGATACCGTGTTGCTGGACCTGGCGCTGCAGGTGGTCAAGGACGGGGAGGGCGCCCAAAAGCTGATCAGGGTCGATGTCACGGGTGCCGAAAACGACAAGGCGGCAAAACGCATCGCCCTGTCCATCGCCAATTCGCCGTTGGTCAAGACCGCGATTGCCGGCAATGACGCCAACTGGGGACGGGTGGTGATGGCGGTGGGCAAGAGTGGCGAAGCTGCCGATCGCGACAGGCTGAAAATCTCTTTCGGTGGCCATGTCGTCGCGGAAAAGGGCATGCGCGCCGCCAAGTACAACGAAGCCACCGCCACCAAGGCGGTCACGGGCCGCGAGGTGCATATCGCGGTCGATCTCGGCCTGGGTAACGGCGCGGCCCGCGTTTGGACCTGCGATCTGACCCACGGCTATATCGACATCAACGGGTCGTATCGCTCATAGCGGATAGGGCGCGGTTCTTTTGCGCCGTGGGTTCGTCGCGCCTTCGCTCATATACTTCTTGTACACATCGCTCGGCGCTCCTGCCCACGTCGCAAAATTCCTCGCGCCGGGCAGCTTCAAAACCGCACGGCGGCTCCCGCGCAATCCTAAGCGAGTGCTGCGTCGAGGCTGATCTCGCAGTTCAGCACTTTCGAAACCGGACAGCCTTTCTCGGCCATGCCGGCGAGTTCGCGGAATTTGGCGTCATCGATTCCGGGAATCTTCGCGCGCAAAGTGAGCTGCGACTTGGTAATGGCAAAGCCGTCGCCCTGTTTGGCCAGGGTGATCTCGGCCTTGGTATTCATCTCATCGGCTTTGAAGCCGGCCTGCTCCAGGATCAGCGACAGCGCCATGGTGAAGCAGCCCGCATGGGCGGCGCCGATCAATTCTTCCGGATTGGTACCGGGCTTGCCTTCGAACCGGCTGGCGAATCCATAAGGGTACTCGTTCATCGCACCACTTTTGGTGGAAATCGCGCCCTTGCCGTCCTTGAGGCCGCCCTGCCACTTCGCTGTGCCAAATGTCGTCATTTCCGCTTCTCCTGTCGCTGGATTGTCCCGGAACGGGTCAATTTCCGAACAATTTTACTCCATGCTATGCATGGAGCTTAACTCCACCTTAGGCCCGTGACGAGAAGATGAAGGTACCGCAACCCCTAATGCTTGTCGTTGCGGTGGCGTTGGTGGATGCTGATGGCCGTGTACTCATAGCACAGCGTCCAGAAGGCAGGAGCATGGCGGGGTTATGGGAATTTCCTGGCGGCAAGATCGAGGCGGACGAACGTCCCGAGGATGCGCTGATCCGCGAGTTGCGCGAGGAACTCGGCATCGCTGTGAAGGAAGCCTGTCTCGCGCCGTTCACCTTTGCTTCGCATACCTATGGCGCGTTTCACCTTTTGATGCCGCTCTATGTCTGCCGCCGGTGGGAAGGCACGCCGGAGCCCAGGCATCATGCGGCGCTGAAATGGGCCCGACCAAAAGACATGAAAGACTATCCCATGCCCGCGGCCGATTTGCCGCTCATTCCCTTGCTGCGAGATCTCTTATGAAAAATTTCGCGCGCGATAACGGCGGGGCCACCGCCATCGAATACGGCTTGATCGCAGGCTTGATCGCGCTGGTGATCATCACCGCCGTTACCCAGGTGGGCACCACCCTGTCGACCACCCTTTACGGGACAATCGCCACGGCCATGGCGGGAACGCCGTAATCCTTCCTATCGATTCTTGACGCGATGCTCGGCCGTGCCCAACGCGCTCGCCAGCCGCGCCTTGGCGCTTCCAGGCTGAAGCGGTTTCTGCTGGCTCTCGTGCGGCGCCCAGCCGGTCATATACAGCGTCTCAAACCGCGCCGGCAATTTCCCCTCTTCGGCAAATTGGCCGGCATAATGCTCCAGCAGCGCCTTGAGCGTGTCGCGGCGCAAGAGGCGCCGGCTGCGTTCGCTCATCACATTGGTGAGGCCATGGGCGCGCAGGTCGCGCGCCAAGGCAAAAAAATCGCGATAACGAACCGTCAGCCGTTCCACATCACTCACGGGCAGGGCAAAGCCCGCCCGCTGCAGCAATCCCCCAAGATCGCGCACATCGGCGAATGGCGCCACGCGCGGGCTGACACCGCCCAGCGTGGCGATTTCGGCATGGGTAAAAGCCTGCCGCAATTCCAAAAGCGTGGCGCCTCCCAGAAGCGCCCCCAGGAACAAGCCGTCGGGTTTCAGGCGGGACCGGATTTGGACCAGCGCTCCCGGCAGATCGTTGATCCATTGCAGCGAGAACAGGCTGACCGCAAGATCGAACGGGCCTTCGGCCGGCAGCATTTCCCCGGCATCGAAATCGGCACACCGCCAGTCTTCGGCAAAGGGCTGGATTTCGGTCGGCACCGCGTCGCCGATCCACAGCCCCTTGCCGAATTTGCGGATCACCGCTGCCAGGCGGTCAGTCAATCCCTCGATTGCCGCCTGTTCCAAAAAGCGTTCGCCGCCGATGGCTCCTGCGCGATCGCGTGCGCGTTGCGTCGCGGAATAATCGAAAAGAGGCGTTGGTCGGGTTGGCAAATCAGACATCTGCACTAGACTAATGCCTGTGCCATCAAATGTCGTCAAAGCGGCCTTGGACCTTCTGTTTCCCCCGCTCTGCATCGCTTGCCGGGGACCGGTCGCAGAAGCGGGCTTTTGCGCCGCCTGCTGGAGCGCGGTCACGTTCCTGGACGGGCCGGGCTGCGCCTGTTGCGGACTGCCGTTCGCGGTCGCCCTGGAAGGCGACACGCTTTGCGCCGGATGTTTGGCCAATCCGCCCGCATTCGACAAGGCGCGCGCGATCATGGCCTATGACGACAACAGCAGCCGCGCCATCCTGGCGCTCAAACATGCCGACCGCCTTGACCTGGTGCCGGGTTTTTCCCGCTGGTTGAGCCGAACCGGCCGTTTCCTGCTGGAAGACAGCGACCTGATCGTGCCGGTCCCTTTGCACCGGTTTCGTCTTTGGCGCCGCCGCTACAATCAATCCGCCGAACTGGCGCGCCGGCTGGCAGGTAATTGGCAGCGCCTTTACGACCCTTTCGCCCTGATCCGCAGCCGCGCCACGGCGAGCCAAGGGGCGATGGCGGTGGCCAAGGCCAGGCGCCGCAATGTGCTGGGCGCCTTCCAGGTTCCCGACCCCGACAGGATCAAAGGAAAGCGGGTGTTGCTGCTGGACGATGTGCTGACGACCGGCGCCACGGTGCAAGCCTGCGCCCGCGCCCTCAAGCGGGCGGGCGCGGAACGGGTGCATGTCCTTGTTTTGGCTCGCGTTGTGAAAGCCAAGGACGTGCTTATATAGATGCCGCTGTGCTCTGAGTCGGTCATCGCATGAAACCCGTCCGCATGTACACCACCCCAATCTGCCCCCACTGCGTACGTGCCAAATCGCTGTTCAAAAAGAAGGGGGTGGAGGTTCAGGAGGTCGATGTTCTCATGGACTTGGGCGCGCGCGAGGAGATGGAGGTCAGGACCGGCGGCGCCCGCTCGGTGCCGCAGATCTTCATCGGCGAAACGCTTGTCGGCGGCTGTGACGAACTCTATGCGCTTGAACGGGCAGGCAAACTGGACCCGCTTCTCGCGTAGTTTGCCCGTTTCCCGGCTGGACAAAGCCCCGGTCCGCCCCGATGATTGGCGCAAATAAACGCCAAGAGGGAAGGGACCATTATGAAAAGACTTTTGCTCGCCTCCGCCGCCTTGCTGCTCGCCATGCCCGCAGTACAAGCCCAGCCCGCCAATCCGGCTCCGACCATTGCGCCGCCGCCCAACGCTGATGAAATGAAGCTGCCGCGTCCGGCACGCGCCAAGGGTATTCCCACTGCGCTGGCCATCGAAGCCGCGGTGGAAGCCAATCGTGTCTGCCTGGGCAATACCTACAAGACCACCGCCATGATCACCGATTCCGCCGGTGTTCCGATTGTGGTGATTTCGAATGACGGTGCCGCTGCCGTCACTCAGCGCATTGCCATGAGCAAGGTACAGGCGGTGTTGAAGTATCACATGACCAGCGGTGAAGTGGCGGCCAAGGCTGCCGCTGATCCCGCCTTCAAGGCCGAAGTCGCGGCCAACCCCATGATCGATACCGCCCGTCAGGGCGCGGTGCCGATCATGGCGGGCAGCGAGATGGTCGGCGTGTTTGCGGTGTCCGGCGCGCCGGGCGGCGACAAGGACGAGGTCTGCACCAAGGCCGGCTTGGCCAAGATCCAAGGCCGGGTGATGTAAAGCCGGTAAGGAGTTCAAAAGCTCGCGATGACATTCCGGGCGGCGTGCGTTCAACTGCGTTCCAGCGATGATGTGGCGGAGAATATCCGCGAGACCGTCAAGCTGGCGCGCGACGCAGCCGCCCAGGGTGCCTCCTTTGTCGCGACGCCGGAAAATACCACCCTGATGGCGCCGGATGGCGCCGCCAAGCTGGCGGCGTCCTACGGTGAGGCGCATGATCCGGCATTGCCGGTTTTTTCGGCTTTGGCGAAGGAGCTCAATATCTGGCTCCTGATCGGGTCACTGGCCATCAAGGTCAGCGACACGAAAACAGCCAACCGTTCTTTCCTGTTTGCGCCGGACGGCAGCATCAAGGCCCGATACAGCAAGATCCATCTTTTCGATGTCGAACTCGCTTCCGGCGAGGTTTATCGCGAATCCAACACCGTGGCGGGCGGCGGCGAGGCGGTGGTGGCCGGCACGGAATGGGGCACCATCGGTCTGACCGTCTGCTATGACGTGCGCTTTCCCCTTCTCTATCGCAAGCTGGCCCAGCAGGGCGCTTTCCTTTTCACGGTGCCGTCCGCCTTCACGGTGCCGACCGGAGCTGCGCATTGGCACGTCCTGCTGCGGGCCCGCGCCATCGAGAATGGCGCCTTTGTCGTCGCGCCGGCGCAAGGTGGTTTGCACGCCAGTGGCCGCAAGACTTATGGCCACAGCCTGATCGTGTCGCCTTGGGGCGACGTGCTGGCGGAAGCCGGAACCGATCCGGGCGTGATCATCGCGGATATCGATCCCGAATTGTCAAAGCGGGCGCGCGAACGGGTTCCCAACCTGCAACATGACCGGCTCTTCACCGGCCCGTGAAGGGGACGTTAACCGCGATTGTCTCCGGGTCTTGCGAATCGCACGCCGTCGTACCATGGTCATAATTGTTGATATCCAGTCTGGGGGCGGGCTGGCAGGAGCGCGAGTTGTGATCGCATATACGCTTCGTTGCCATAGGGGGCACGAATTCGACGGTTGGTTTCGCAGTAGCACCGCATTCGACGAGCAATCCGAACGCGGCCAATTGAGCTGCCCGTCCTGCAATTCCGTCCGCATCGAAAAGGCCGTCATGGCGCCCGCCATCAGCGGCACCAAAAAGACCATGCGGTCCAAGGCGGGCGATGCCAAGCAGATGCGCCAGTTCGCAACCGGCTTGCGCAAATACATCCAGGAACATGCCGAATATGTCGGTCCGAACTTCGCAGAGGAAGCGCGGAAAATTCACTATGGCGAAACGCCGGACCGCCACATCTATGGCGAGGCGACCCACAAGGAAGCCCAGGAACTGATCGACGAGGGCCTGGACGTCGCGCCGCTGCCGCCGGACACGGATAGCGCCAACTGACATCGCGCCAAGCGTGGCGTCAGTTCGGCAAGCAGGCGAACTTCTCGGTGGTGATGTCGGAAGTGTCCCGGAATTCCTTCACAAAGGCTTTGTAGCCGTCATCTTGTGCCGGCTGTTTGCCGCTGGCGGCGGGCGGATTGTAATGGATGCTCACCACTTCCTTGGTGGAGACCATGGGCTTGCCGCCGGCATAGTCGATGACGTCGGCCTCCACGATCTTGTTGGTGGTCACGCCCTTGCCGCGGTACCAGGCGATCTGGTCCTGCACCGCCTTGTCGAAGCCGGCACGGCTGCCGGTCGACTTGAGGGTGCTGATGCGAATGATGGCGAGCTGTCCGCTCGGGCAGCTGTCGGCGGCCATGGCAGGCAAGGCAAAGCTAGCCGCCAGGCAGACGGCCGAGAGTATGATTTTCATGGAAATAATCCCTTCGAAGCAAGAAGGAGGGTGGTCCAACTGGGTCACGTTATCGTGACACTGGCTGTCAGGCCGGAAACTCACATCGCCGGCTTGGTGGCCAGGATCATGTAATTCACGTCCACATCAGACGAAAGCTTCCAATCCCACCGCACTGGATCAAAAGAAACACCTTGTATTTTCAAGACAGTTAGACCGCACTCCTCCAGCGATCTCTTAAGTGCACCGGGCGGGATGAAACGGTTCCAGTCATGGGTCCCGCGGGGCAGCCAATTCAGCACATATTCGGCGCCGATCTTGGCCAGGGCCAGGCTCTTGAGGGTCTTGTTCAAGGTGGCGACAAAGGTCAGGCCACCGGGCTTCACGAGGTGCGCGCAAGCCGCCAGATAGGCGCCGACATCC
>DATBCP010000208.1:0-11986 GCA_036270435.1 Rhizomicrobium sp.
GAGAAGCTGGTTGACGACAAGCATATGGTGCTGGGCTCGACCTATCTGCCGCCGGGCTACAATGAAATCACCGTGGCGCCGCCCGGCACCCAGGGCGGGGTGAACTATTATGGCGGCAGCTATGACCCCAAGCTGCATCTGTTTGTGGCCAATGTGAACAACCTGTTCCAGCCCATGCATGTGAGCAGGAAGGCGGATGGCACCTATGTCAACGATTATGGCGTGGTCCGCTTCTGGGACCCCGAGAAGAAGCTACCCTGCGGACCCACCCCCTGGGGGCAACTTGTCGCGGTGAATGTGGATACCGGGGATGTCGTCTACCGCAAGACCTTGGGCGTGACCGACAGTTTTCCGCCGCAATTCCAGGATACTGGGCGTCCCGGCCTGGGTGGAACCATTCTCACCGCCGCGGGGCTGACCTTTGTGGGCGCCACGGATGACTTCCGTTTTCGCGCCTTTGCCACCGCCACAGGTGACAAATTGTGGGAAGTGAAGTTAAAGGCGTCCGTCACCGCCACGCCCGTCACCTATCTGGGTTCGGACAGGCGGCAATATGTGGCGATGTCGGACACCGGCGGCTCCCAGACGGGGTCTGTCGTCACCAATGACGAGGTCATCGCATTCGCTTTGCCGAAGAAATAACTTGAGCCTGGACGGGGCAGAAGAGAGAGAGATGAACGTGCGTGCTTTTGCAGCTGCTGTATTGCTGAGCCTGGGCGCGATGCCCGCTTTGGCCGACGACTACAAGTCACTGCCGGACGGTCAGGGTCGTGACGTGATGGTGCGGGTCTGTTCGCAGTGCCATTCTCCGGAAATCGCCGCCCAGCAGAAGCTGGATGCGCAGGGCTGGAAGGACCTGGTCAACCAGATGGCCAATAACGGCGCCAATGCCACGGACGCCGAATTCGACACCATATCCAAGTATTTGACGACAGCCTTCCCGGCCCAATAGGCCCCTGTCATAAAGTCTTCCGCCGAGCTAAAAGGCGCGGCGGAATTTTTTGTCAGCTTCCCGTTTCCCATAAGCTCCAAGGAAAAACAAAAATGAAGCTATTGCGCTATGGCCCCCGGGGCCAGGAAAAGCCCGGCCTGTTGGACAAGGACGGCCAGATCCGCGATCTGGCCGGCGTGGTCAAGGATATCGACGGCAAGGTGCTGGCCGATTTGTCCGCGATCAGGGGCGCGAAGGTGGAAAGCCTGCCGGTCGTGAACAAGGGCGTGCGCATCGCCGAGCCGGTGGCCAAGGTCGGCAAGTTCCTTTGCATCGGGCTGAACTATTCCGACCATGCCAAGGAATCCAACATGCCCGAGCCGGCCGAGCCGATCATCTTCATGAAGGCGACCTCGGCCATCATCGGTCCCAATGACGATGTCTATCTGCCGCCCAATTCCAAGAAGGGCGACTGGGAAGTCGAACTGGGTATCGTGATCGGCAAGGAGACGCGTTACGTCTCCAAGGAAAAGGCGCTGGACCATGTCGCAGGCGCCTGCGTGGTGAACGACCTGTCGGAGCGCGAATTCCAGCTGGAGCGGCTGGGCACCTGGGACAAGGGCAAGGGCTGCGATACCTTCGGTCCGTTCGGTCCCTACCTGGTCACCCTGGATGAAGTGGGCGACCTCAACAGTCTGGGACTGTGGCTGGACCTGAACGGCAAGCGCATGCAGACGGGCAATACCTCCAGCCTGATCTTCGATGTGCCGACGCTGGTCTCCTATGTCAGCCAATTCATGAGCCTGCAGCCTGGCGATGTGATCTCCACCGGCACGCCGCCAGGTGTGGGCTTAGGCATGAAGCCGCCGCTGTTCCTGAAAGAGGGCGACGTCATGGAGCTGGGCATCGACAAGCTCGGCAGCCAGAAGCAGACGGTGTATCGGACGAAGATCTAAACCCCATTTGTCATGGCCCGCTTTATGCGGGCCATCCATTTTGTATCCGTGAGAAAAGAAATTGGATGGCCCGGACAAGCCGGGCCATGACGAAAAAAACAAAAGGGGCGCTAGAGAAATCTGGCGCCCCTTTTTCCTTTGTCCGCGCTGTCAGTGGTTGTCTCTGGGTATCCCCTTCGTCTGATCAATCTTCTGATACTTGACCGCATTCTCCAGCACCATGCCGGTGCCCATCTGGCCGACATGTTCGCGCTGGATCTCCTGCCAGGGCGTCTGGGAGGCGGGATATTTATAGCCGCCGGCCGCTTGCAGTTCCTTGCGACGGCGGGCGATTTCCGCGTCCGGCAGCAGCATGTTGGCTGTGCCTTTCTTGAGGTCGATGCGGATGCGGTCGCCGCTCCTGAGCAGCGCCAGGCCGCCGCCGACCGCGGCCTCCGGTGAGGCATTGAGGATCGAGGGCGAACCCGAAGTGCCCGATTGGCGGCCATCGCCGACGCAAGGAAGCGCATTGATGCCCGCCTTCAACAGCGAGGCGGGCGGGCGCATGTTCACCACCTCCGCGGCGCCGGGATACCCCACGGGACCTGCGCCCCGCATGATCAGGATGGTGTGCTCGTCGATGCCCAGTGACGGATCGTCGATGCGGTGATGATAATCCTCCGGCCCGTCGAACACCGCCACCGGACCTTCAAACGCTTCCGGGTCCTTGGGGTTCGACAGATACCGGGCGCGGAATTCCTCGCTGATCACGCTGGTCTTCATGATGGCGCTGTCGAACAGGTTGCCGGTCAGCACAATGAAACCGGCATCCTTTTTCAACGGCTTGTCGAACGGAAAGATCACTTCCGGCAGATGCACTCTCCGGCCCTTGCAATTCTCGCCGATGCTCTTGCCATTGGCGGTCAGCGCCTTCTCCCGGATCAGGCCCTGTTCCATCAGGATGTTCACCACCGCGGGCACGCCGCCGGCATGATGGAAATCCTCACTGAGATATTCGCCCGCCGGCTGCAGGTTGACCAGCAGCGGCACCTTGTGGCCGACCGCCTGCCAGTCCGACAGCGGCAGTTCAACCCCCATATGCCGGGCGATGGCCGCCAGATGGATGGGCGCATTGGTCGAGCCGCCAATGGCCGAGTTCACCACGATGGCGTTGTGGAAAGCGTCCTTGGTCAAAATCCTGGAGGGACGCAGATCCTCCTCGACCATCTCCACGATGCGCAGGCCCGTCGCATAAGCCATCTGCCCGCGTTCGCGGTACGGCGCGGGGATGGAGGCCGAACCGGGGAGCTGCATGCCCAAGGCTTCCGCCAGGCTGTTCATGGTCGAGGCCGTGCCCATTGTGTTGCAATAGCCCACCGATGGCGCGCTTGACGCCACCAACTCCATGAAGCCGCGATAGTCCAGCTCACCGCGCGCCATCATCTCGCGCGCTTTCCAGACGATGGTGCCCGAACCGGTGCGCTCGCCCTCATGCCAGCCGTTCAGCATCGGGCCGACGGAAAAGGCAATGGCCGGAATGTCCAAAGTCGCCGCCGCCATCAGGCAGGCGGGCGTGGTCTTGTCGCAGCCGATGGTCAGCACCACGCCGTCGATCGGATAGCCATACAGCAGCTCGACCAGGCCCAAATAGGCCAGGTTGCGATCCAGCGCCGCGCCAGGACGCTTGCCGGTTTCCTGGATGGGATGGACCGGAAACTCGATGGCGATGCCGCCGGCCTCGCGAATGCCTTCGCGAATGCGCTTGGCCAGTTCGATGTGATGGCGGTTGCAGGGCGACAGGTCGCTGCCGGTCTGGGCGATACCGATGATCGGCTTGCCCGATTGCAGTTCCTCGCGGGTGAGGCCGAAGTTCAGATAGCGCTCCAGATACAGCGCCGTCATGTCGGGATTGCCGGGATTGTCGAACCAGGCGCGACTTCTCAGCGTCTGGGGAGTCTTGCCATCATACTTCTTGTCATCAGCCATCTTGGAAATCCTGTCGAAAAAGAATCTTCAGCCGGCGAACAGCGTCATGCCGCCATCCACGCGCAACACTTGGCCGTGGACGAAGCCGGCGGCATCTGACGCCAGGAAAGCCACGGCATTGGCGATCTCCACCGGCTTGGCATAACGCTCCAGCGATACGCCTTCCATCTGGCTGGGATCGATCTGGCGGGTGGCGAGAAAACGGGCGGTGGTGGTGGGGCCGGGGCTCACCGCATTGACGCGCACGCCATGCGGGCGCATTTCCAGCGCCAGGGAACGGGTGTAGTGCAGGATCGCCGCCTTGGCACAGCCATAGACCACTTCCGGCGACACGCCGATATGGCCGTTGAGTGAGCCGAAATTGATCACCGCACCTTTTTCGCGCGCCACCATGCCCGGCACCACCGCGCGGCACATCATCATGGTGCCGAAGAAATTGCGGTTCATCACCGCATGGGCATCTTCCAGGCTGATGTTGAGCGCATCATTGGGATTGGGTTTGCCGCCCTTGGCGGCGATGTCGCCGCCGGCGCAATTGACCAGGATGGAAATAGGACCGAGCGTCGCCTCGATCTTCTGCACCAAAGCGGCGACTTCGTCCTCTTTGGTGATGTCGCCGGTCACCGATACGACCTTGGCGCCGCCCCGGCTGGACAATTCCTGCGCCAGCGCGGTGAGGCTGGGGCTCTCGCCAAAGGCGGCCGGCGCTTCCTCGTTGATGTCATGCAGGACGACGGCCGCGCCGCCTCTCAACAAGGTCTCCGCGATCATGCGCCCGAGGCCGCGTCCTGAACCCGTGATCAGCGCCACAGCGCCCTGGAAATTGAAGGATTGCGGCAGCTCGGACCAAACCAAAGGGACACTCCATTGAGGGGTTTCGAAGCGGGCGGCCCGGCATGGCGCTGAGTGCCAAAAACCCTTGTTTTTGCTCAGTTAATCCCGCATCCGGACGGGTGCAAAATGGCCTGGATGCATTGACTTCCCGGGGCCCGAACTTAGTATACAAGTCACAAGCCGATGTGAAGCCTTCCATGGCTCGCTGGTAGTGGCTTCCCATGCCCCAATAACGGGACAGGACAACAGGGGCGGGACGTCTCCATGAAACCGACGCATGCGCGCTATCGGGTTGTGGTTTTCGCCCTGGCGCTGGCCATGATCATGTACATCCAGCGCGTGGCGATCAGCCAGGCGATCGTGCCGATCTCGGCCGATCTGCATCTCGACAAGGCCCAGACCGGACTTGTCCTGGGGGCATTCGGGCTTTCCTATGCCTTGTTCGAAATCCCCATGGGGCTTTTGGGCGACAAGCTGGGCGTGCGCTGGGTGCTGAGCCAGTTGGTCCTGATCTGGTCGGCTTTCACCGCGCTGACCGGTGCTGCCTGGAATCTGATGTCGCTCTGGATCATCCGTTTTCTGTTCGGGGCGGGCGAGGCGGGTTGCTTTCCCAACCTGACGCGCATGCTTTCCGCCTGGCTGCCGCTGAGCGAGCGGGTCAAGGCGCAAGCCGTGATGTGGGCCTTCGGCCGCTGGGGCGGTGCGCTGGCGCCGCCGGTGGCGTTTTTCGTGATCTATCATTTCGGCTGGCGCTGGGGCTTTGTTGCGCTGGCCATGCTGGGCGCGGCCTGGGTTGCGTTCTTCCTGCCCTGGTTCCGCAACGATCCCGCCGAGCACAAATCGGTCAATGCGGCGGAGCTTGCGCTTTTGGAAGGCGGGCGCGAGCTGGTGCTGCATGACCATGGCGTGCCCTGGTATCGCCTGCTGCTGCAGAAGGATATTTTCTTCCTGGGCCTGCAATATTTCGGCTTTTCCTACACCTGGTATTTCTATGTCACCTGGTTGCCCACCTGGCTGCAGCAGGCAAAGGGGCTCGATCCGAAGACGGCCGCGACCTATGCGATGATCCCGCTGGCAATGGGTGGGCTGGGCTCCATCGTTTCCGGCTTTTTGCCTTTGTCCATTCCGCGCAAGTGGGTGGCGATCCTGGGCTTCTCCGCCACCGCGCTGCTGATCTTCATCATTCCCGGCATCCCGACCATAGGCCTGTCGATGGCGCTGATGGGACTGGCCAGCTTTTGCAGCGACCTGACCATGCCGATCAGCTGGAACACCTGTGTGGAAATCGGCAAGCAATATACCGCCACGGTTTCCTCCACCATGAATATGCTGGGCAATTTCGCGGGTTTCGTTGCGCCGGTGGTTTTCGGCCTGATCCTGCAGAAGACCGACAACAACTGGGCGATGGTGATGTATACCATGGCGGCGGCGGCGGTCATTTCCGCGATCTGCTGGTTCTTCCTGGAACCGGATGCCGAGCGCTAATTCAAGTGGGAGTGTTTGACGCGTGAAAATCGATCTTACAGGCAGAACAGCGGTCATCGTCGGCGGTTCCGGCGGCCTTGGCGAAGCCATGGCGCACACCTTGTCCGAGGCCGGCGCGACAATCGCGCTGGTGGGCCGCAACCAGGCCAAGCTGGACAAGGTGGCTGGCGACCTGAAAGCCAAAGGAGGCAAGGTCGAGAGTTTCACCGCCGACATGACCAGCGAAAGCGACGTGAAGCGTCTGGCGCAGGATGTGAATGCCAAGTTCAAGAATCCGCAAATCCTGATCAACTCGGCCGGCATCAATATCCGCAAGAGTGTGACGGAATTCACCCTGAAGGAATGGCAGAGCGTGGTGGATTCCAGCCTGGTCACCACCTTCCTCGCCTGCAACGCTTTCGTGCCCGGCATGAAAGGCACCGGCTATGGCCGCATCATCAACCTATCTTCCATCATGGCGCATGTCTCGCTCGCCAACCGCACCGCCTATTCCAGCGGCAAGGCCGGTTTGCTTGGCTTCACCAAATCGCTGGCGCTGGAACTGGCCGCTGAAGGCATCACCGTCAACGCCATTTCGCCCGGCCCTTTCCACACCGAGATGAACCTGCCGGTGATCAACGATCCGGAAGCCAACAAGCTGTTCCTGACCAAGCTGCCGGTGGGCCGTTGGGGCAAGGTGGAAGAGATTGGCGGCCTGGCCTGCTATCTGTGCAGCGACTTGGCCGGATTCATCACCGGTATCGACATTCTGATTGATGGTGGCTGGACCGCCGCCTGATCCAAACGGGAGACTGCTCATGAGCACACGGCGCGACGTGATGATGGGAGGCGCGGCGCTGCTGGCCGCCTCCGCCATGCCGGCATTTGCGGCGGATAAGCCGAAGTCGGGTCTTGGTACATCCCAGACGGCCTTGGGACACTATCTGCGTGACCTGCGCGCCAAGGGCGGCGGCAAGATCGATCCCATCCAGGTGGTGGACTATGTCCACGGCCTGGGCGGGGGCGGCGTTCAGTTCACCGTCCCCCTGGATGCCGATCTGAAAAAGCTGCGCGCCCGGCTGGATAAGAACAACATGTTTCTCCAGGGTGATCTCGATCTGCTCACCCGTCATATGAACGACTTGCCGGCTTTCGAACAGGCGCTGAAGAACTATAAGGCGCTGGGCGCCGATTGCGTGCGCGTGGTTTGCTTTGTCGGCCGGCGCTATGAAACCTGGTCCAGCCTGCAGCAATACAAGGACTGGCATGTCAGCGCGATTGCCGCGCTGGACGCCTGCCTGCCGGTGGCCGAGCGCGTCGGCATCACCCTCGCCATGGAGAATCACAAGGACCGGGCCGTGGACGAGGAACTGGAGATCTTGCAGAAATATTCCAGCCAGCATCTCGGCGCGACGGTGGACTTCGGCAACAATATCGCCATGTGCGATGATCCCGTGGATGTCGTGACCAAGCTGGCGCCTTACGCCAAGTCCACGCATATGAAGAACATGGCGGTGCAGACTTATCCCGACGGCTTCCTGCTGTCGGAGGTCCTGTTCGAGGACGGCTTCATGGACATTCCGGCCATGTGGGCGATGTTGAAAAAGGCCAACCCCGAGATCAAACCGGTGCATGAGATGATCACCCGCGATCCGCTCAAGGTGCCGGTCCTGACCGATAAATACTGGGCCACCTGGCCCGATCGCGGCGGCAAATTCCTCGCCGACACCATCCGGTTGGTGAATGCCAATCAGAGCAAGAAGCCGCTGCCGATTGTCAGCACGCTGCCGCCGGAGGCACAACTCGCGGCGGAGGAAAGCAATAATCGCAAGTGCTTCGATTGGGCGAAAAGCGCGCTGGTTTAGGCGAGGACAACTTAAACCCTACATTTGTCATTCCCGCGTAAGCGGGAATCCAACTTGTGCCTGCACCATCATTTGATGAAGAAGTTGGATACCCGCTTTCGCGGGCATGACAGAATATTTTTTGATTTAACGCAGACGGAAGCAAACCCCTACTGCACTGTAAAATGCATCACCGTCGCGGACGTGAACGTCTCCCCCGGCCGCAGCACCGTCGAAGGGAAATTCGCGTGATTGGGACTGTCCGGATAATGCTGGGTTTCCAGCGCGATTCCATCCGTCGCCCGCATGGTCACGCCGGCGGTGTTCACCGCCCCGCCATTCAGGTTGTTGGACGAATAGACCTGCACCCCAGGCTCGGTGGTCGAAAGCTCAAGCGTGCGTCCGCTGGCCGGATCGCTGACACGAACCGCCAATTCCAATGCACCCGGCCTTGATTTGCGCAAGCTGAAATTATGGTCATAGCCGCGGCCGATCAGCATCTGCGGCTCGGACGAGCGGATATCGCGCCCGATCGGCTTAGGCGTGCGGAAATCCAGCGCCGTGCCCGCGACACTGGTCATCTCGCCGGTCGGCACCTGGTTGACGTCGGTGGGCGTGACCTGATCGGCCATGATGGTCATGACCTGGCCTTCCACCGAGCCCGAGCCCGCCAGGTTGTAATAGGTATGATTGGTCAGATTCACCACCGTCGGCTTGTCGGTGGTGGCCTTGTACTCCATGCGGAAATCATTGCTGTCGGTGAGCGTATAGGTGAGCTCGATGGTCATGGCGCCGGGAAAGCCCTGGTCGCCGTCCGGCGAGATCAGCCGAAGCGTCACGCCCGCATCATTGGCATGTTGGAAGGTGCCCACGGTTTGCAGGATGCGCCTGCTATAGGCGGGCGGCCCGCCATGCAGGGTGACGCCGGCCGGATTGGCCTGTAGGTCGTAATGCTTTCCGTCCAAGGTGAAGCCGTGCAACAGGCGGTTGGCGTAGCGCCCAGTCAGCGCGCTCATCGGGCCTGACGCTTCTATGCCTTTGAGGTCCCTCTGGCAGAGGATGACATTGACCATTTTGCCGTCCCGGCCCGGCGCCTCGACATCACAAACCACGCCGCCCAGGTCCAGCACCTGGGCGCGCATGCCATGGCTGTTGGTCATGGTAAAGACATGCACCGTGGCGCCGTCCTTGGTGGTGCCATAGACGTCGGTCTTTACCGTTCCGGCCCAGGCGGGGACTGCTGCCGCGCCCAACAGTCCTGCGAGAACCAAGCCCCTGAACTTCACCCTCGCGGTCATTTTGCCCCCTGTCCTGCCCGTTTTTGCTGTGGCTTTGAGGCTCCGACTCTATAGAATTCCGCGCATAGAAAAAGAGTGCAGGGTAGGGAGCAGGGAGCAGCCGTCCGTCAGGACGGTGTCTGAAGTCGCGCATGACACAAATTGCCGAAAAACCCCTGATTGTGGTGATGGGCGTGGCGGGGTCGGGCAAAACCACCATTGCCAGTGGACTGGCCGAGACGCTGGGCGTGCCCTTTGTGGAGGGCGATTCGCTGCACCCCCCCGCCAATGTGAAGAAGATGGCGAACGGTATCCCCCTCACCGACGAGGACCGTTGGCCCTGGCTGGAGGCGATCGGCGATCGCATGGAAATCGAACGGGTCACCGGCCATGGCGTGGTGGTTTCCTGCTCCGCGCTGCGCCATGCGTATCGCGACTGCCTGCGCAAACAAGTGCATGGCACGGTCCAGTTCATCCTGCTGGACGGCTCGCGCGAGCTGATCGGCGACCGCATGCAGAAGCGCAAGGGCCATTTCATGCCGCCGGCGCTGTTGGACAGCCAGTTCGCCACCCTGGAAAAGCCTACGCCCGATGAGCATGCGGTGGTCCTGGACATTTCCCACACCGTGCCCGCGCTTCTGGCCGAAGCCGTGCATTCCGTGGCTCCCGCGAACTGAGACAAGCATGGGCAAACTCGCAACTCTTCTATTCCCCGCCGCGCTGTTGGCAGGCCTGCCCGCCTTGGCTCAGGCGCCGAGCTTGCCCAAATTCCCCACCCCGCCGCCGCCGGTAACGGCCGAGAACAGCATCATCGGGCCCTCTTACGCCGACGCGCCGGAAGCGACAGCCAATCCGGGGGTGCCGCAAGGCGATGTGCGCGAATTCATCCTCTATTCCGAGGACAGCAAGCTCTATCCCGGCATTGTCCGCGTTCACGAGATGCAGCGCGATGCCCATGGCAACTACATCGCGCCTCCCGGCGGTCTCTCCGCCCCCGGCCGCTATGAGCGGCATGTCTATGTCTATATTCCCAAGCAACTCGCGCCGGGCAGGTCGGCGCCCTTCATGGTGGTGCAGGACGGCCATTCCTATGTGAAGCGGATGGTCAACATCATGGACAATATGATCGCCGCCAAGCGCCTGCCGCCCCTGGTGCTGGTCTTTGCCGATTCCGGCGGCAGCGACGCGCAAGGCTCCGAGCGCGGCCTGGAATACGATACGGTGTCGGACGCTTATTCCAATTGGGTCGAACAGGAATTGCTGCCGGCGGTGTCGCAGCGTTACGGCATCATTTTCACCAGCGATCCGGAAGGCCGCGCCACCATGGGCGGTTCTTCGGGCGCGGCCTGCGCCTGGACCATGGCCTGGTTTCATCCCGAGCGTTATCACAAGGTGCTGTCTTACTCCGGCACCTTTGTGAACCAGGCCTGGCCGCCCGATCCAAAGACGCCGCGGGGCGCCTGGGAGTATCACGCCAACCTGATCCCCAAAGCGGCGAAGAAGCCCATCCGTATCTGGATGGAAGCGGGCGAAAAGGACAATCGCTATGACAATCCCGAGGAGACCTGGCACAACTGGCCCTTGGCCAACAACCGCATGGCGGATGTGCTGAAGAAAAAGAGCTATGACTATCGCTACGTCTTTGCGCTGGGCGCCGGCCATGTCGATGGCCGGGTGGTGATGCAAACCTTGCCGGCGGCGCTGGAATGGCTGTGGCGAGACTATCCCAAATAAGCGCGCGCCCAAATACGACTTCGACAGGGGACGATCATGAACAGCAAGTTGAGACGGTTATTTTTGGCTGGGGCATTCCTTGCCATGGCTCCCGCTTTCGCTCAACCGGCACCTGATCCCTCCCTGCCGAAATTTCCCACCCCGGCACCCGCGGTGGATGCGCAGACCAGCATCATCAAGCCCGATTATGCCGACGCGCCGGAATACAAGCTCGATCCGTCGGTGCCGCAAGGCGATGTCCGCGAGTTCATCCTCTATTCCGAGGACAGCAAGATCTATCCCGGCATTGTGCGCATAGAAGGCGACCTGGCCAACAAGCGCGACGCTTACGGCAACCGCCTGCCGTTCCCTGCGGAGCAGCTCTCCAAGCCCGGCCGCTATGAGCGGCATGTCTATGTCTATATTCCCAAGCAGATTAAGCCCAATGCACCCTTCATGGTGGTGCAGGATGGCCATTCCTACATCAATCGCATGGCGCCGGTGCTGGACACGATGATTGCGGCCCATCGCGTGCCGGCGATGATCATCATCGCGCCCGATTCCGGCGGCAGCGACGCGCAGGGGTCGGAGCGCGGTCTGGAATATGACACGCTGTCGGACCGCTATTCCAACTGGGTCGAGCAGGAATTGCTGCCGGCGGTGGCGCAGAAGTACGGCGTCACCTTCACCACCGATCCGGAAGGGCGCGCCACCATGGGCGGTTCCTCGGGCGCGATCTGCGCCTGGACCATGGCCTGGTTCCATCCCGAGCGTTACCACAAGGTGCTTTCCTATTCCGGTACCTTTGTGAACCAGGCTTCACCCCAGGACCTCAAGACCCCGCGCGGCGGTTGGGAATATCACGCCAGCTTGATTCCGAAGACCGCGAAGAAACCCATCCGCATCTGGATGGAAGTGGGCGAAAAGGACCTGCATTTCGACGATCCGGAGAACACCTGGCACAACTGGCCTTTGGCCAACAACCGCATGGCGGCGGCGCTG
>DATBCP010000209.1:0-4013 GCA_036270435.1 Rhizomicrobium sp.
TTTCCTTATAGGCGTTGGCCGCGGGGCGCGCCGCATCGCGGTCCAGCCGCTGATTCAGGCCAAAGAAAAATCGGTTCATGTTTTCCAGCGGATCGCTGACCTGGACTGCGTCCGGCTCGGGCTCAGGCGTGGTCGTGCTGCAACCCGCCGACAAAAGGCTTAAGACAAATATTCCCGCCAGTTGGATTGTCTTCATTGCTTCTCTTGCGCTCTTGCCCCACAAGTCGCGCAAGCCCCCCAAGCGCCCCCGCAAAGCTAAACATTCCTTGGCAGGGTTGGAAAAGGGGGATGGTTGCTGCTGTTCACCTTGCCGGAGAATAATTTTGCTCCGCATGCGCGATCGGGAACTTTGCTGGCGCCGGCCCGGGGTTTCGCTTAAACATATTTCCCCCGGGAATTGAGCAAATCCACGCGAAAGATAGACGATGACCCATCCGGAACTGCTGCGGCTGCGAGATAGCATCGACAATATCGATGCCGCCCTGATCCATCTGTTGGCGGAGCGGTTCAAATGCACCCAGGCGGTGGGGGAGTTCAAGGCCACGCATAACTTCCCGCCGGCCGACCCCTCGCGCGAGGCAGCCCAGATCGCGCGGCTGCGCCGGCTGGCGGAAGAGGCCAAGCTGGATCCGGATTTCGCGGAGAAGTTTTTGGGATTTATCGTGAAAGAGGTAATCAGACACCACGAGGCGATTGCGAAAAGTCGGGCGTAAAGGTGGCAGAAACGGACGGCATTGTATGGCTAATGAATTGGTACTTCGCTCAATGTAACGAAGACTGGGAACACCAGCGCGGGATCACAATCGACACTCTCGACAATCCCGGATGGAGCCTAACAGTCGATCTCGAACAAACCTCCTTGGAGGGAAAGCCTTTTCGCAACCGCAGCCGATACAAAATGAAAAGGGCGCCTCGCGGCGCGTTCCGGCCGCTTTCCTATACCGGCTGCAAGACGAGGCTTTCTTTCCTCTTCCCAAAATCTTGTCATTCCCGCGTAAGCGGGAATCCAACTTTCTATTTGTGCGCGATTGCCAAAGACGTTGGATGCCCGCTTTCGCGGACATGATAAATTGGGATAGACGCTCAAAACGCCAACGGCTTCGCGTGTTTCACCAAGGGAAGCTTGGCGACGGCCGCCGCCACCGCTTCCGGAACCGCGCCATCGACCTCGATCAGTGCAATCGCATCCTGTCCCGGGGCGCTGCGGCCCAGCGTAAAGTTGGCGATATTGACCTTGGCGTCGCCCAACAGCGTGCCAAGCTTGCCGATAAAGCCCGGCTTGTCTTCGTTGACGACATAGAGCATGTGCGGCGCGAATTCGGCATCCAACCCGATATCCTTGATCTGGATCAGGCGCGGGCGGCCGTCCGAGAAGACTGTGCCGGCGACACGGCGGGTGGTGCCGTCGCTCATCTCCACCACCAGCTTGATATAGCCTTCATAGATTCCTTGCGCGTCGCGGCGGGTCTCGCTCACCTTGACGCCGCGCTCCTTGGCGATCACCGGCGCATTGACCATGTTGACCTCCGCCAGGATCGGCTTGAGCAAGCCGGTCAGCGCCGCCTGGGTCAAGGCGCGGGTGTTGAGCGTGGACGGCGTGCCCTCATAAACGATCTCCACGCCCGCCAGGCTGGTGCCGGTGAGCTGGCCGGCAAAGGAGCCCAGCTTTTCCGACAGCGAGATCCAGGGACGGACCTTTTGCGCTTCGGATGCCGAGATGGACGGCATGTTCAGCGCATTGGTGATGGCGCCGGTCAACAGGTAGTCGGAAATCTGCTCCGCCACCTGCAGCGCCACATTCTCCTGTGCTTCGGTGGTGGAGGCGCCAAGATGCGGTGTGGCCACCACCTTGTCGCTGCCGAACAGGATGTTTTCCTTGGCCGGTTCGGTCTCGAACACATCCAGAGCCGCGCCGGCGACATGGCCATTGTCGATCGCGGCCCTCAGGGCATTTTCGTCGATCAATCCGCCGCGGGCGCAATTGACGATGCGCACGCCCTTCTTGGTCTTGGCGATGGCGTCGGCCGACAGGATATTTTTGGTCTCCGCTGTCAGCGGCACATGCAAGGTTATGAAATCGGCGCGCGCCAACAACTCGTTGAGCTCCACCTTTTCCACGCCCAGGTCGTTGGCGCGCTCCTGCGACAGATAGGGATCGAAGGCGACGACGCGCATCTTGAGGCCCTTGGCGCGGTCGGCGACGATGGAGCCGATATTGCCGGCCCCGATCAGGCCCAGCACCTTGCCGGTGATCTCCACGCCCATGAAACGGTTCTTCTCCCACTTGCCCGCCTGGGTCGAGGCATTGGCGGCCGGCAGTTCGCGCGCCAGCGCCAGCATCAGCGAGATCGCATGCTCGGCGGTGGTGATGGAATTGCCGAAGGGCGTGTTCATCACGATCACCCCGGCAGCGGTGGCGGCGGGAATATCGACATTGTCCACCCCGATGCCGGCGCGGCCGATCACCTTCAGATTCTTGGCCGCCTTGAGCACATCGGCGGTCAGCTTGGTGGCGGAGCGGATGGCGATGGCGTCATACTGATCCACGATCTTGATCAGCTCTTCCTTGGCAAGGCCGGTTTTGACATCGGCATCGACGCCGCGTTCGCGGAAGATGGCGACGGCGGCAGGCGACAGCTTGTCGGCAATCAGGACTTTGGGCATGGGCGTTCCTTCGGCTGGATCGGGGTGGAGTCAGTTGAAAATGGGTTCCGCATTGTGGCGCCGGTAGAAGGGCTCGGTCTGGAGCAGGGCGCCGGCCATGCCGGCAGGGCTGTAGCGATCGACACGTTGCACATCGAATACCATCCCGGGCACGGTCGTTCGCGCCGCCGCTTCGATGGCCTGGATCAGGGACGGCCAGTCGCCCGGCGCGGGGCTCACGGTTTCGATGCCGATCAAGGGATGGGCGTCTTGCGGGCGTTCAGCTTGGGTAACCTGGATCATCCAGGCGGCTTCGATTTCGGGGCGCGTGGCGAACAGCCTGGCCAGCATCTCCAGCAGCGCCGTCGGATACCCGACCGCCTCGCCGGCAACGGCGCGGATTGAACGCGGGCCATCCAGCAGCTGCCCGATCATGTCCGCCGTCAACTCCTTGCCGTAGAGGGAGGCGGGATTGAGGATGAGGGGGGCGCCGCGCGTCAAGTCCAGCAAGGCGCGGCCATTGACCCTGAGAAATTTGCTTTCCTGCTTCACATAGTCCTGCAGGCGGGCGGGCGAGGAGAAAACCGGCAGGTACTGGCTGCCGTCCTTCATGCCGGTGACCAGCCGGACATTGCTGCCGGGCGCAACGCTGAACGCGTCGGTCGCGTTTTCATGACCTTCGACGCTGCCCAGCACCAGCAGGTCGCTCGCCAGCAGCAAGCGATAGAAATCCGGCGCCGTTGCCGGTTCCGTCACCGCCCTGACCAATGCCTTTTCCAGTTCATTTTCCGGAATGAACAGCATGTTCGGGTCTTTCGTCTTGTTCAGCCCTTCACCTGCTGCCAGGCCCAGTCGAGCCACGGCGCCAACGTCTCGATATCGGCCTTGTCCACGGTGGCGCCGCACCAGATGCGCAAGCCCGGCGGCGCCGCGCGATAGCCGGCAATGTCCAGCGCCACGCCTTCCTTTTCCAGCAGGCCGCACATCTTCTTGATCTTTTCGGCCTTGGCGTCTTCGGCCAGGCCGGTGAAGGCGGGATCGGTGATGGCAATGCAGACGCTGGTATTGGAACGGATGGCGCCGTCCTTGGCCAGGAATCCCGCCCAAGGGGTCTTGGCCACCCATTGTTCCAGCGCTTGGAGATTGTCGTTGGAACGCCGGATCAGGCCCCCAAGCCCGCCCAGGCTTTCCGCCCAGCCCAGCGCGTCCAGATAGTCCTCGACCGCCACCATGGACGGCGTGTTGATGGTCTCGCCTTCGAAAATGCCTTCGACGAGCTTGCCGCCTTTGGTCATGCGGAAGATCTTGGGCAGCGGCCAGGGCGGCGTGTAGCTTTCCAGCCGCGCCACGGCGCGAGGGCTGAGAATCAG
>DATBCP010000210.1:0-3179 GCA_036270435.1 Rhizomicrobium sp.
TCCACGGATTTTCCACGGATTTGTGTGCCGAGTTCTGCCTTTGTATGCCATTTTGTGCCGAAGAGAACAAATCGGAACGGCGGCAAGGCCATGATATTACTGGCATAAATGGTGGGCGCGCCAGGGATTGAACCTGGGACCCCTCCCGTGTGAAGGGAGTGCTCTCCCGCTGAGCTACGCGCCCATCGCAAGCGACGGAGGGGCAGGGCTATAAGGGGGCCTCACGCACCCCGTCAAGCGCCCCGTCGGCGCCCCCTTGATCGTCAGCCGTTCGGATGTCCCGGCATGCCCCTGAAATCCGCTTCGCCATCCCCATCGTCGGGGGGGTGATCTGCCGCCAAAGCGGCGGCAACATTCCCCCTCCAAAAGGCTGGAAAACAGACAAAAAGTCCCAAGAGTGAAATTTCAGGAAGAAAATCTTAAGCGCTTTGCGGTCAGGCTCCGCAGCCGGGAAAAAGGGGTTTTTCCATGCAGCGTTGCATCGTTGTGGCCGATGACGATCCCACCGTCCTGCGCGCGGTGAAGAAACGCCTGGGGATGGCGCAGTACACGGTCGCTGCCGCAGAGGATTCCGCAGAAGCCCTAGCCATGATCCAGTCCAGGCAGCCAATCGCGGTGATCCTGGATGTGCAGATGCCGGGGGGCGGCGGCCTGTCGGTTCTCTCCAAACTCAAGGCCGATCCCAAGACCAGGAACCTGCCGGTGATGATGCTGACCGGCGAGCGCAATGCCGAGACGGTGCTGCAAGCCATGGATGCCGGTGCCGACGATTATATGGTCAAACCTTTCCTGCCTGACGCGCTGCTGGAGCGGGTATCGCGGCTGGTGAACAAAGCGGCCAAAACGCCTCCGATGTGGGAACTCTAAGCCGCCGTCAGACGGCGCAAGGCTCCCGGCAATTCCCGGAATTGATCCAGCACCACATCCGCACCCAATTCCCTGGCGGGCACCGGGGTGAAGCCATAGGACATCAGGATACAGGGCACGCCGGCCGCCCGCGCGGTGTTGAGATCGGTGATGGAGTCTCCGATCATTACGGCCAGGCTTTCGTGGTTATCGCCCGAAAGATCGGCGACGACGTCACGAAAAATACGAGGGTCCGGCTTGGTATAAGGTTTGCGGCCGGCGCCATAGACCGCGGAGAACATCGTCTCCAGACCCAGGCGTGGCAAAAGCAGATCGGTCAACTCCTGCGGCTTGTTGGTCAGGACGCCCAGCCTTGCGCCCTCCTGTTTCAGCGCCGCCAGGATTTCGGCCACGTCCGGAAACAGCCTTGTACCGTCGGCGATATGGTGGCGGTAGTGATCCAGGAAAATCTCGATCAGGGGCGGCATATCCCCCTCCGCCACCGGAGCGCCGCTGGCCTCCATGGCCTGGCCGATCAGCGCCACCGCCCCGAAACCCACCATGTGACGCAGGTGATCCAGGTCCAGCTGGGGGCGGCCCCGGGCCGCCAGGACGGCGTTGGTGGCGCCCAGAAGGTCGGGCGCGGTGTCGGCCAGGGTGCCATCCAGGTCGAAAATCAGGGTAAGGGCAGCCGGCATGAATTAAGGAATCCCATCTGGAATCGAGGCAATATACCGTCGCAATTCGTCACTTCCTCTTTTTCTCTCAGGGTCCTACCGAGCCACCATGCCAAAAGCCGCCATTATCCTTGCAGCAGGTCAAGGTACGCGCATGAAGTCGGCGCTGCCCAAGGTTCTGCACAAGGTCGCGGGCCTGCCGCTGTTGGGGCATGTGGTGCTGGCGCTCAGGGGCGCCGGCGTCGGGCGCGTCCTGGTGGTGACCTCGGCAGCGGGTGAAGACGTCCGCGCCTATGCCAAAAGCCTGGGGGCGGAAAGCGCCATCCAACAGCAGCAGCTGGGCACCGGTCATGCCGCGGCCAGTGCCCGTGAGGCGCTCCAGGATTTTTCCGGCACCGTGTTGATCGCCAATGGCGACATGCCGCTGATCACCAGCGACACAATTTCGGTATGCCTGACGGCGCAGGCACGCACCGGCCTGGCGCTGCTGGCGTTCGAGGCGAGCGATCCTGCCGCCTATGGCAGTGTGCTGCGCAAACCGGATGGCTTCCTGGACCGGATCGTCGAATACAAGGATGCGACGGAAGGCCAGCGCGCCGTCACACTTTGCAACGCCGGCTGCTATGCCGCGAATGCGCGGGATTTCTTTCGCTGGGCGGCGGCGCTCAACAACGACAATGCCCAGAAGGAATATTATTTGACCGATGTGCCTGCGCTGGCGCGGGCCGAGGGCGTGGACTGCGCCATCGCGGTGACGGACGAGATTTCGGTCACCGGCGTCAACAGCCGCGCCGAACTGGCGGAAGCGGAAGCAAAGTTCCAACAACGCATGCGCGCCCGGCTGCTCAAGGACGGCGTCACCATGACCTCGCCGGAAACCGTATTCTTCGCCCATGATACGGTGGTCGAAAATGACGTGGAGATCGAGCCCTTTGTGGTCTTTGGTCCCGGCGTGTCGGTCCAGAGTGGCGCGCGCTTGCGCAGCCATTCGCATTTGGAGGGTGCCACCGTCGCCCGGGGCGCGATCATCGGACCCTTTGCGCGGCTCAGGCCAGGCGCCCGGATCGGCGAGGATGCCCATATAGGCAATTTTGTGGAAGTGAAGAACGCTGCGATCGGCAAGGGCGCCAAGGCCAATCATCTCACCTATCTGGGCGACGCCAAGGTGGGCGAGGGCGCCAATATCGGCGCCGGCACCATCACCTGCAATTATGACGGTTTCACCAAATCCATGACCGAGATCGGCGCCGGCGCCTTCATCGGTTCGGACACCGCCTTGGTGGCACCGGTCAGAATAGGCGATGGTGCCACCACCGGTGCCGGTTCGGTCATCACCAAGGATGTGGCGGCGGATGCGCTGGCGGTTGCGCGCGGCAAGCAGATCGAGATCGCCGGCTGGGCGAAAGCCTTCCGTGAGCGTCAGAAGGCGAAAAAGGAGAAAAAGTAATGTGCGGCATTGTCGGCATCGCGGGCACGCGCGACGTGGCGCCCATCATCCTGGAAGCGCTCAAGCGGCTGGAATATCGCGGCTATGATTCCGCCGGCATCGCCACCCTGGATCATGGCCATATCGAGCGCCGCCGCTCGCCCGGCAAGCTGAACAGGCTGGGCGCGGTGCTGGAGTCCAGGCCGCTGCACGGCCATACCGGCATCGGC
>DATBCP010000211.1:0-5049 GCA_036270435.1 Rhizomicrobium sp.
CGCAAAATCATTGATATCAAGCTCCAGGCGAACTTCGAAACCAAGACGACACTAGCATCGATTAATTCGCTAGTGCCCTTCGATTCCGAAATTCGTCTCGAGCCCGATATGGAGATCACGCGACTTTCGGAATCGGGACACTAGCGATCAGAGATCCCTTAACAGCCAGCGTATGGCGCGCTTCTGCACGTCGACATATTGCGGATTCCACATGGCATGGATGGTATGTCCCACCGCGGTAAACACCACGCGGCCCTTGCCATAGTCGTAAGCCCAGCCGGCCGGTGATTTGGTGCCGCGTCCCTGATAGGTCAGGCCGTCGAGATTTTCCGATTCCAGGACGACAAAGCGCGGGTCCTTGTCGTAATCGACATAATGCTGTTCGTCATTGACG
Source organism: Rhizomicrobium sp. (assembly GCA_036270435.1). Classification (GTDB taxonomy): domain Bacteria; phylum Pseudomonadota; class Alphaproteobacteria; order Micropepsales; family Micropepsaceae; genus Rhizomicrobium. The sequence goes on from DATBCP010000211.1 coordinate 395, forward strand.
ATGAAAGGCCTCATGCCCTGGGTGATGGGATGGGCATTCTGCGTGGCATGAACCTGGAATGGACGCAAGGGTGGATGGCCGAAATAAGCCCCGCCCATCACCTCGCGATAATTCTTGGACGATAGCGAGATGTGGCTGGCATTGTGCAGGGGATAGAAGCCGCCGCCGGCGGAAACAAAATCCTTGACCGCGCCGCCTTGCCCCTCGCTCATCCAGGAGACGGATTTCGCCGCCGGAAATTTGTCTTCGTCTTCCAGGTTCATCTCATAGGCAGTGTAGGCATCGGGCCCGGAATAACCGCCGGGCCAGATCATGCCGTCGCGCAGGACCAGGAATAGCTGATAGGGTTTGAGCAGGGCCGCCGACAGGCTGGCATAGTCCATGGTGTAGTCGATGGCGATGTCCAGCTCATGGAAGACCTTGTCCAGGCTGACCTTGATATAATCGGGATTGTGGTAGCGGTCGCCGACCAGCGCCAGGGCGCGGGGTTTGGCCTTGGTCTGCGCCCATGCCGCCGGCCAAGCCGAAATCGCGCCGGTGGCAGCGATGCCATTCATCACCACCCGGCGTGAAATTTTCATCCTTGTCATCGCCCACTCCTTATCTCTCCCAAGAGACTATGGACGCATCCTGGCTCCCCAGCCAATATGTCTGTATGCAGATTTTGCGTACCGACGGGCGACAAGGTCCGCGCATGGCAGGACAGGGTAGGACAGGGTAGGACACGCAAACCGAATGCTTAACACCGGCAATCGCGGGCATTTTCTTGCACTGATCGTAATTCTGGCCCTTTTGGCGGGTTGCGACGGCAAGCCCGAAGCGACTTATTCTCATTCGGGCGGGGTGGTGGATGGCTGGCCGGTCTGGGGCCACGGCCTAATGGGCCAGCGCTTCAGCGCCAATACCCAAATCACACCCGAAAATGTCAAGCATCTGAAAGTCGCCTGGGTCTATCGCACCGGCGATCTCTCCAAGCCGGGTGAAAAGGCGACCCTGGCGTTCGAGGCGACGCCCATCCTGGCCAACCGCACGCTCTATTCGTGCTCGCCGCGCAATCGCATTGCCGCGCTCGATCCTGAGACCGGCAAGGAAAAATGGATGCGCGATCTCAAGCCCGACACCAACGGCGCCACCGTCATCACCTGCCGCGGCGTGTCCTATTGGAAGGACAGCCAGGCCAGCGGTTTTTGTTCGCAGCGAATCTTTGCCGCCACCATCGACGGCAAGATGTGGGCGCTGGATGCCGACACAGGCCGTCCCTGTCCCGGCTTCGGCAGCAGCGGGCGGGTGGACCTGCACGACAGACTGGGCTTCATCGAAAAGCCCGGCCTGTATGGCGTGTCCTCGGCGCCCACCATTGTCGGCGACAAGGTGATCACCGGCTCCAAGATCATCGACTTCCACAATGTCGACATGCCCGGCGGGGTGGTGCGGGCGCTGGATGCGCGAACCGGCAAGACGGTCTGGGCCTTTACCACCGCGCCGCCCGACCAACCCAGCACCGACGGCAACTATCCGCGCAGTTCGCCCAATGTCTGGGCGCCCATGTCGGTGGATGTGGCGCGCAAGCTGATTTTCCTGCCCACCGGCACGCCGCAGGTCGATGCGGTGATCGGCAAGAGCGATTGGGACTATTACGGCAGCTCGGTGGTGGCGTTGAACACCGATACCGGCACGCCGGTCTGGCACTACCAGTTCGTGCACAAGGACATCTGGGATTACGACACGCCCGCCCAGCCGATGCTGTTCGACTATAAAGCACCCGACGGCAAGGTGATCCCGGCGCTCGCCCAGGCCACCAAGATGGGCACCATCTTTGTGCTCAATCGCGAGACCGGCGTGCCGATCTTTCCGGTGAAGGAAATGCCGGTCTCCACCGGCGGCCTGCAGAAAGGCCTTTCGCCCACCCAGCCGATTCCGGTCCTGCCCGAACACGAAGTCCAGATCACCAAGATGCAGGATTCCGACATGTTCGGCTTTGCGCTGATCGACAGGTGGGATTGCCTGCGCCGTTTCCGCAAACTCAAGAATGAAGGCATTTTCACGCCCTTCTATGCGCAGTCCTCGGTGGACTATCCGGTCAGCGTGGGCGGCATGGATTGGGGCGGGGTGAGTTTTGATCCCAGCCGCAATCTTTTGATCGTCAATTCCAACAATGTGATCGGGGCCCATCACCTGGGACCGCATAAGGGTTCCGACGGCTATTCGCCACTTATCGGCACGCCGTATCGGCAGGTCTATGACGACATGATGTCCATCTTTGATGCGCCCTGTAACGCGCCGCCCTGGGGACGTCTCACCGCCATCGATATCACCAGCGGCAAGAAAGTGTGGGAGGTGCCCTTGGGCACCAGCCGGGACGAGGCGCCCTGGCCGCTCTGGTTCCCGCTGGGCGTGCCCAATCAAGGCGGGACCATCACCACGGCTTCGGGATTGACCTTCATTGCCGCCACCACGGACCGGTATTTCCGGGCATTCAACACCCAAACCGGCAAGGAACTATGGCGGGTTTCCTTGCCGGCGGCTGGCCAGTCCATGCCCATGACCTACCGATTGGACTCGAACAGCAAGCAGTATGTGGTACTGTCGGCAGGGGGCCATTCCGCGCTTCAAAACAAGCAAGGCGACTATGTCATCGCCTATGCATTGCCTTAAGGAGGCAATGCCTCGGGGGAGCAGATGATGGAGAATTTGGAGCAGAATAATCTCGTTGACGCGCTGCTGGCGCCCAACGGGCCGCCGACTACGCTGCGCGCGCATGTCGTCAAGATTCTCAGCGCCGGCATCCTGTCGGGCAAGTACAAGCCGGGAGACCGGTTGAACGAAAGCCAGATCGCGCGCGAACTCAATATCAGCCGCATTCCGGTGCGCGAGGCGCTGTCCCAGCTTCAGGAGCAGGGGTTGGTGCAGAACCGCGAGCGGCGCGGCATGTTCGTCACCAATATCGGGCCCGAGGAAGTGCTGCAGATTTCCTCCTTGCGCATCGTTCTGGAGACCGAAGCGCTGCGGCTGGCGCAGAAGCGCATGACGCCCCACGTCCTGGCGAGCTTGGAAAAGATCGTCGACAAGATGGACAACTGGAACGGCACGCTGCTGGATGCCGCGGCGCTGGATCTGGAATTCCATCGCACGCTGTGGAGGGCGTCCGGCAATCCCTATCTGGAGCGGGCGCTGAACGCGGTCATGGTACCGCTGTTCGCGCATAAGACGCTGGAGCATGTGACGCGCGATGTGCGCCGCTGGCGGATGAGCCATCATCGCGTCCTGCTGGATGCGGTTGCGGGCCGCTCCCGTGACGATCCCCAGGCGGTGCTGTTGACCCATATGCGCATGGCCTATACTGAGCCAGAGCGCTATTCCACCCTGGCCCGCAAGCCGTCGTAGCGTCTTTTGGCCCCCGAGTGCGTCGGCCGTGCTGTGAGCCGCGTCACGCACGGCGTGTGAGCAGGTTCAGTGGGTGAGCCGGAAGGAGCAATCGCCGACAGGCGATTGCCCGGCGAACGCCCGCAGCGTCAGCGGAGGGCCGTGCGGCAGGGCGCGCCTCGCTTCGCTCGGCTAGGGCAAGCTTTTCTAGGCTCGCTCTGCTCGCCAAGAAAAGCTAAGCCAACGCCGCGAGCGTCAGCGAGCGGCCGGGCAACCTCCCAATTTCCGCGCGTTGCCTACGCTGTCGCTAGGCAACCCTGCTCGGATAGCCAAAATCCGCCTACGACGATTTCGCACTTGCAAAAAAGCCGGCTTTGCCGTGGCAGCGCTTGCCGGTCCGGCGCTGCGCGCTGTTGCCGCTTGGCAGAATCTGGCGCCAACACCTAAAGTGCCGCGTCCAGAGATGGGGCTGTCAAAGACCTCCACCTGAGGCCAGAACGTCATTGCCAGGATCACCGGAGGAACAACACCCATGACCATCAAGACCATTCTCTTGTGCGGCGCCCTGGCGCTGGCCGCAGTCACCTCCTCCGGCGTCCTGGCGCAGACCGCCAAGGATTATGCGCGCTATTCCACCTACACGGCGCCGCGCGCCCAGGGCCAGAATGTCAACGGCATGCATATCTTCCTGTTCGCCGGCCTCAAGAGCCACGGACCGGGCGCGCATGACTATCCCTATTGGCTGGATAGCTGGTCGAAGCTTCTGACCGCCCACGGCGCGGTGGTGGACGGCGCGCTTTCCTTCCCCAGCCAGGAACAGCTCGATCATTCCGATGTGGTGGTCATCTACAAGGGCGATGCCGGCTATATGACGCCCGAACAGCGCGCCCGCCTGCAAGCCTATGTGAAGCGGGGCGGCGGCCTGGTCACCTTCCATGACTCGCTCTGCGGTCCCGATCCCGCCGACATGGCCACGCTGGTGGGCGCCGGAAAGAAGCATGGCGAAGTCAATTACACCTGGACCGCGACCCTGGATTACAATGTCGTCGACAAAGACAATCCGATTGCCCAGGGCATGCCGGCCGAAATCTATGACGAAGCCTTCTACAAGCTGAACTTCGCGCCGGAAGTGCATCCCATCCTGACCGTGACCATGCCCGACACGCCCAGCGCGCGGCGCGGCGGCGGCGTCGGCCAGACCATCCCGCAGATGTGGACCTATGAGCATACCCTTGCGGGCGGCCAGCCGGCCCGCGCCTTCGTCTGGATGCAGGGCCACATGGTGGACAGCC
>DATBCP010000212.1:0-3352 GCA_036270435.1 Rhizomicrobium sp.
CGCCTGCCGCCACCACGCAATACTGACCTTGGCGGGTGCGCAGCCGGGGCCGCTTTTCGATCCGGAACAAGGGCACTTCGCAGGCCCGGCGGAAAATGGAGAAGACCGCCACGTCATCCAGGAAATCCAAGGCGTAATCGCGCCATTCGCCGGCGGCTACCATGCGGCCATAGATGGCGAGGATATGGTTGAGTTCCAGGCGGTCGAACGTGACCTGCGCTACAGCTGCCTGTGACATGTCTCGCGCCTCTCCCGTCAGGGCGGCGCGATGCAACGCTATCGGTTCTTCCACCATGTAAAGAAGATGATGGGACGGGAACTCCAACACTGCAAGCATGGAACCATATGATTCTGTTGGAAGACGCGAATCGTTCCTGTCGAAAAAGTTACTTCGTGCCCCGAAATGGTCACGATTGAACCATGTCCTGGTCGTTTTCCAAGGTGAAATTCGGATTGTCGGTTGGCTGCGAGCCGCTCCGGATTAACAAGCCCCCCAGCCCCTTTCCGGGATGGTATCGCGCCAACCGATATTTCCTCCAAAATAGAATATCATTGACCAACCTCCCCCCGCGCGCGCGCCAGCGCGCCTGCATGGGGGAGGTGGTCGTAGCAGCGCGAAGACGTTAGGCGAACCGCCTAACGTTGAGCAAAGCTGCGAAGACCGGAGGGGGCAACTACTGCCGAAGCGTGGCGATAAATTCGCGTATCCAGGCTGCGTACTGGCCGAACAATCCGCCAATGGCGCCAATCAGCGCCGAGATCATCACCCCGTAAGGCAGGAACAGGTCAGGATGATCGCCCAGCAGATTCGCCACCCCAACTGCCATCAAACCGCAGGCAGCCCCAATCACCAGCCCGCCCAGCGCGCCCGAGATGTAACCCCGCGCCAGATCACGGGCATAAAGCAGCGCCGCGGTACCCGCGATCATCATGCAACCGAACAGGCCGAAATGCTCCCTGATCACCGGGCGGTAGTGACCCAACGCCACAAATCCCGCCTCGCACAGCACACCGGCCAGCAGCGCGCGGTCCAGAATCTTGGCATCCACCAGGGTTTTGGCGATTTTTTTCATGGTTCCGAAGCCTAACCTCCAGGGGACACCGTAAACCACTATTCTGGCTTTTCCGGCCCGATTTCTCTAATCAGGTCAGCCATGGTGGGCGAAACTGTGGCCATGGCATCCGGCGCTGATCCGGGCCTGTTCTTGCGCGATCTTTGGTACATGCCGGCGCTGGCAAAAAGCCTCGGCCCCGGCCAGATGCGGCGTGAAATGTTGCTGGGCGAGCCGGTGGCGCTGGGGCGGCTGAAATCCGGCGAACTGTTCGCGCTGCGTGATATCTGCCCGCATCGCGGGGTGCCTTTGTCGGCGGGCCGCGTCATGGCGGAAGGCAGTGTGGAATGCCCCTATCATGGCTGGCGTTTCCAGCGCGACGGGGCCTGCAGCAAGATCCCCTCCCTCACCGGCCATGAAGACTTGAAGGCCGAGAACGTCCGCGTCCGCGCTTATCCGGTGCGCGAGCAGGATGGCCTGATCTGGGTCTATATGGCTGCCAAGCCGGGCAGCACGCCCAAATCGGAGCCGCCGCGCGTTGGAGTCAGCCATGCCGTGCGGTGGACAGAGAAACAGAATTTCCGCTGTGGCATCGACCATGCGGTGATCGGATTGATGGACCCCGCGCATGGCCCCTATGTGCATGCCCATTGGTGGTGGAAGAAGACGCCGCGGATGAAGGAAAAGCACTATGCGCCGCTGCCGGACGGCTTTGTGATGACGGCGCACAGGCCGTCCAAGCCGGTTTACAGCCTGCTCGGCGATGTCACCACCGAGATCACCTTCGAACTGCCATCCACCCGCTTTGAAATTATCCGCGGCCGGCTGTTCGGGGCCGACTTCAAGGTTGTGGGCCTGACCGTCTGCACTCCGCGCGACGCGGAAAACACCGATGTGATCCAGGTGTTCTACTGGCCCGCCTGGCTGAATTTCATCTACCCTTTTTTCTGGGCGCTGGGCGCGACTTTCATCGGTGACGATCGCAAGATCGTGGAGCTGCAGCGCGAAGGGCTGAAATTCAATCCCAACCTGATGCTGATCCAGGACGCCGACCAGCCCGCCATCTGGTACCACCGGGTCAAGAAAGCCTGGGCGGAATCGGTCGAAAAGGGGACGGAATTCGTCAATCCCGTGCAGGAACGGACCCTGCGCTGGAAAAGCTGAGCTGAGCCGCTGATTCAGGGGTTGCGCCAGACGTCCTGACCGTCTAGACGGTCCCCTTAACCTACAACTTGGCCGGCCCCAGGCGCCCTCAAAAGCGCCGGTCTTTCCGTGCGCAGCCAAAGGCCGCGAGGCCTTTGGCCAATTAGAGAAGCTCCATGCCAAAACGTACTGACATCCACACCGTCCTGATCATCGGCGCGGGGCCCATTGTCATCGGCCAGGCCTGCGAATTCGACTATTCCGGCGCCCAGGCCTGCAAGGCGCTGCGGGAAGAGGGTTACCGGGTTGTGCTGGTCAATTCCAATCCCGCCACCATCATGACCGATCCCGACATGGCGGATGCCACCTATATCGAGCCGATCACGCCGGAGATGGTGGAAAAGATCATCGCCCGCGAGCGGCCCAATGTGCCCGAAGGCAAGGTTTTTGCCCTGCTGCCCACCATGGGCGGGCAGACCGCGCTGAACACCGCGCTTTCCCTGCGCAAGATCGGCGCGCTCAAGCGGCACAATATCGAGCTGATCGGCGCCACCGCCGATGCCATCGACAAGGCCGAGGACCGCGAGCGCTTCAAGCAGGCCATGGTCAAGATCGGCCTGGAGGTGCCCAAAGGCATTACGCTGAAGGGCCAATTGCGCCAGAAGAAGGATTCCGCCGGCCAGCCCTTGTTCGACGGCAACAACGCGCCGGTGATGGAACTGGCGCCGGAGACTTTCTCCCAGGCGCTGGGGGCATTGGATCAGGTGGGCTTGCCGGCCGTGATCCGCCCCAGCTTCACCATGGGCGGCACCGGTGGCGGCATCGCCTACAACCGCGAGGAATTCTTCGCCATTGTCGAATCGGGGATGGAAGCCTCGCCCACCAATGAAGTGCTGATCGAGGAATCGGTGCTGGGCTGGAAGGAATTCGAGATGGAGGTGGTGCGCGACAGGTGCGACAACGCCATCATTATCTGCGGAATCGAGAATATCGACGCCATGGGCGTGCATACCGGTGATTCCATCACCATCGCCCCTGCCCTCACTTTGACCGACAAGGAATATCAGCGCATGCGCTCCGCCTCGATCGCGGTGCTGCGCGAGATCGGGGTGGAGACCGGCGGATCGAATGTGCAATTTGCCGTCAATCCCAAGGAC
>DATBCP010000213.1:0-3138 GCA_036270435.1 Rhizomicrobium sp.
TGCGCGGCACGGATTCGGCCGAGACGCTCACCATGATTGATCGTCTCTGGCGCCGGTTCGCGCCCACCATCGCCATCCAGCGACACCTGATGAGCGATGATTTCGACAAGCAGTTCTTGAATGACGACTGCCAGGGCGCCATCTTCGGCGTGTTCGTCGCCGTCGCCATCCTGATCGCCTGTTTGGGCCTGTTCGGCCTGGCGGCCTTCACGGCAGGGCGCCGCACCAAGGAGATCGGCGTGCGCAAGGTGTTCGGCGCGCGCACCCGCGACGTGATCGTCCTGTTGCTGTGGCAGTTCTCCGTTCCCGTGCTAGTGGCCAATGCCATCGCCTGGCCGCTGGCCTGGTATTACCTGCATGGTTGGCTGCAGGGATATGCCTACCGCATCTCGCTCAATCCGTTCTATTTCTTGGCCGCAGGCGGGACGGCGCTGTTGATTGCCTGGGCCACGATCTTCGCCCATGCGCGGCGCGTGGCCGTCGCCAATCCCATCCACGCCCTGCGCTACGAGTAGGGGGGACCATGTTCCGCAATTACCTGATCATCGCCCTGCGCAACATCGCCCGGCACAAGCTGTACAGCTTCATCAACATTGCCGGCCTGGCAGTAGGGTTGGCCAGCCTGATCCTGATCGTCCTGTTCGTCCGGGATGAACTGTCCTACGACAAATGGATTCCGGGCAGCGACAAGCTCTATCGAGTCGAGGTGACTTATCTATCGCCCGGCCGCTCCGACATCATAACGGCGCAGATCTCCATGCCGCTTCCCGTGGCGATGCGGGACCAGATCCCCGAAGTCCGCAGCGCCACGCGGTTGATGCGGCAGGGCATGACCATGACCGCGGGCGACAGGCAGTTCCTGGAGAAAATTGCGGTGGTCGACCCGAATTTCCTGCAAGTGGTGCAGCTACCGCTGGTGGTGGGCGACCCACGCACGGTGCTGTCGCAGCGCGATACGATCGTGATCTCTCAGCGCACGGCGCGCAAATATTTTGGCGACGCCGATCCTATTGGCAAGACGCTTGCCACGGGCCGCGGCCGCTGCAACCAGGACCCGGCCTGCGCCAATACCATGGTTGCGCTGAAAGTCGTGGGTGTGATGCGGGACCTGCCGCACAACACCCAGATCGACGTGGACATATTGATGCCCATCGACTCGCTCGCCGACCGTTCGGATCCGCTCCAAACCAAAAGCTGGTTCGATAACAACGGCTATTACGGTTATGTGACCTTGGCTCCGGGGACGGATCCAGCGCAGGTTCTTGCCAAGCTCAAGCTCATTCTCGACCGCTCGATCGATCCTTTCACATTTTCCAATGTCAAAGTCTTGGGCAGCAAAATCATGCAGCCTCGGCTGGTGCGCTTCGTCGATGCGCACCTGACCACGGATCGCTATGGCGCGATGCGACCACCCGGCAGTTGGACGACCCTGTATGGCATGGGCATTATCGGTGTGCTGATCCTGCTGGTTGCCTGTTTCAATTTCATGAACCTGGCCACCGCCCGTGCCACCATGCGCGCCCGCGAGATATCTCTACGCAAATGCGTGGGGGCCACGCGCCGGCAATTGATCACACAGTTCTTGGGCGAGTCCGTGCTGATCGCCCTGCTGGCGCTGCTGCTGGCACTGGCATTGGCGGAGGTTCTGCTTCCCTCCTATGGCAGTTTTCTGCAAGTGCCCTTGAGCCTTCACTATCTCGCGGACTGGCCCTTGCTGGCAGCCACTCTTGGCATCGCCATTCTTTCCGGACTCGTCAGCGGCTTCTATCCGGCACTGGTGTTGTCCGGATTCCGCCCCGCCGCGGTGCTCCGGGCCAACACGAGCGGAAATCCGGGCTCCGGAACGCTCCGTACCACTCTGGTCGTGTTGCAATTCGCCGTTTCCATCGGGCTGGGCATTGCCGCCACCGTGGTGTTCCGGCAGATCGACTTCGCCCGGCACCTCGACCTTGGTTTCCGTCGCGACAATATCGTGATCACAGGGACAGGGGGGCGGCTGTCGCCCGAAGGTGTGGAAAGCTTTGTACGGACCTTGGCAAAAGGACCCGGTATTGTGGGCGTCGCCCGCTCCAGCTTTATCGCCTTCAGCGGCGACAACAGTTCGCTGACCACCCAAAAGCCGGGTGACCCTCAAATCTTGACGCCCACAAGCTTTGCTGTCACCCCGGATTATTTCAATCTCTACGGCATCAAGATCCTGGCGGGCCGCGTCCTGTCCGATCATCGCAGCGATGACGAGTTCTATAGCATTGCAGATGGCGGCGACTATGTGACGCGCAATGATGGCCACAATATCATGGTCAATGCCGCCCTGGCGCGCGCCTTGGGCTATGCGCCGGCCAACATCATCGGAAAGACAGTCCTCATCGAGAAATCGCACATGCGGGTCGTCGGTGTTGCCGCCGACCAGCTGGTGGATGGTGCCCGCTCCCCGGTCGTGCAGACCATCTATTTCTACCGGCCCAAAAGCGCCCAGAGCCTTTCCATCCGCATCCAGGCCGGGCGCACACAGGAAGCGATGGCCTATATCGAGCGTGTCTCCCGCAGCTTCGTTCACAACACCGTGTTGACCCGTACTTTCCTGGACGACAGTTTTGAAAAGCTCTATCAGGCCGACCGCAAGCAAGGGCAGATGTTCGCGATCTTTGTCGCCATCGCCATCTTCATCGCCTGCCTGGGCCTGTTCGGCCTGGCCGCATTCACCGCAGGCCGCCGCACCAAGGAAATCGGCATCCGCAAGGTGTTCGGTGCCCGGGTGCAGGATGTGGTGGTGCTGCTGCTCTGGCAGTTCTCCATTCCTGTGCTGATCGCCAATGCCATCGCCTGGCCAGTGGCCTGGTACTATTTGCAGGACTGGTTGCAGGGCTTTGCCTATCGCATCACGTTGAGCCCGGTCTATTTCGTGGGAGCCGGGGCGACCGCCATGGTCATCGCCTGGGCCACCGTTTTCGTCCATGCCCGCCGGGTGGCGGGCGCCAACCCCATCCATGCGCTGCGCTATGAATAAGACACCTGCCTTCCTGGCGTTGCCGCTTGTCGGCGTGTTGCTCGCCGGCTGTTCCACGCCGGTGCCGCAATCCCTGCCGCCCCAGATGCTGCCCAAGACCTTCACCGGACCTGAGGCCGAAAACGCTCCGG
>DATBCP010000214.1:0-3632 GCA_036270435.1 Rhizomicrobium sp.
CATCAATGCCTTCATGCCATTGCGCACATCGCGTTCGCGGTTGCCGGCGACCGGTGTGTCGATGGTGACGAACAACGCTTTGTAGCCGGCGGTCTTGGCGCGGGCGATGCCATCTTCGGCGGCGGCGCGGCCGCCCGCCAGATAAAGCTGAAAGAACGTCGGTCCCGGCGATTGGGCCTTGACGTCTTCGAGTCTATGGCCGGACAAGGTCGAAAGGATATAGGCCGTGCCATGCCGTCCGGCGGCGGCCGAGGCCGCCAACTCGCCACGCGGATGCATCAAGCGCGAATAGCCGATGGGGCCCAGCATGAACGGCACATCCAGCCTGTGCCCCAACACAGTGACGCCGAGATCACAGGCGGGTGTCGCCACCGCAAAACGCGGCTTGAAGATCACCTCGCGGAAGGCGCGCTCGCTATCCCTCAGCGTCACTTCGTCATCGGCCGCGCCGTCCAGATAATCGAACACCGCATCTGGCAGGCGGGCCCTCGCCAGGCGGCGCAGGTCCTTGATGTTGACGACGCGGGGAGAAGCGAGATTCATGCGAAGGGTGCCCAAAGACAGCGGCGGTTTTATGCCCGCAAATGTCGGTCCCTGCAAACTGGCCCGCGAACCGGGTCTCAGAATGCGGAGATCCCCGTCTGCGCCCGTCCCAGCACCAGGGCATGGATATCCTGTGTGCCCTCATAGGTGTTGACGGCTTCCAGGTTCAGCACATGCCGAACCACATGATAGTCGTCGGCAATGCCATTGCCGCCATGCATGTCGCGCGCAGCCCTCGCGATGTCCAGCGCCTTGCCGGTATTGTTGCGCTTCAAGAGGCTGATCGCCTCCGCCGCCAACTGGCCTTGCTCGAACAACCGTCCGGCCTGGAGACAGGCGGTCAGCCCCAGGGTGATCTCGGTCTGCATATCGGCCAACTTCTTTTGATAGAGCTGGTTGGCTGCCAGTGGGCGTCCGAACTGCTGGCGTTCCAAGCCATAGGCACGGGCCGCATGCCAGCAGAATTCCGCCGCGCCCATCGCCCCCCAGGCTATGCCGAAACGCCCATGATTGAGACAGGAGAAGACCGCCTTCAATCCTTGCGCCTCTGGCAGCATGCGGTCTTGCGGGATTTCGACATCGTTCATCGCGATCTCGCCGGTGGCGCTGGCGCGCAGCGAGAATTTGCCTTCGATCTTGGGCGTGGACAGTCCCTGGTCGCCCCGCTCCAGTAGGAAGCCGCGGACATGATCGTCCAGTTTCGCCCACACCACGAACACATCGGCCACAGGCGCATGGGTGATCCAGCTTTTGGCTCCGGACAGGACAAAGCCGGTCTTGCTTCTTCGCGCCCGGCTTTGCATGCCGCCGGGATCGGAACCAGCCCCTGCCTCGGTCAAGCCAAAAGCCCCGATCCATTCGCCCGAGGCCAATTTGGGCACGTACTTTTCCCGCTGCGCCTCGCTGCCAAAGGCATGGATGGGGTGCATGACCAGGCTGGACTGCACCGACAGGGAAGAGCGGAAGGCGGAATCCACGCGCTCGACTTCCCGGGCGATCAAGCCGTAAGCGACCTGCGAGGCGCCGCCGCATTCCGGCAAGGTGCAGCCCAAAAGGCCCAGCTTCCCCATCTCCCGGACCAGGTCGCGATCAAAGCTTTCGTTGCGATGCATGTCACGCACCAAGGGCATCAGCCGCGATTGGGCAAAGCCGCGGGCGCTGTCGCGCACCAGCCTCTCATCCTCGCGCAGGGATGATTCCAGCAATAAAGGATCGGCCCAATCAAAGGCGGGCCAGACCTCAGGCGTTCGATTCAAAACCCACAGCCCCTAAAAAGGAGAGGCGACATGCTTCTCCATGGGGAAAGCATATCGCCATCTTCGCTTCGCCCGCAAAGGGCGAATTCAGTTCGACTTGGTGACCTGGCCTTCCGCCACGCCGGCTTTGCTGCCGATCCCCGGATTGACGGGATTTTCCTTGTCGGGCGGTGTGGGCATGATCTTGTCCTGATGGCCGGCCATTTTGGCATCGGTGGAGGGTTCTGCCGCCGGCTTGCCTTTGCGCAGATCGCGGTCCGGCGCGTGGGTATTTGCCATGATTGTCTCCCGAAATTGGTTCAGGAGTAATAACGGCTGAAAAGCGGCGGGGTTTCAGCCGGCCCGGCTGAAGATCCAATCGGCAATGTCGCGATCCACCTGGGCCCCTTCCAGGTCGCGCAGCAGCATGTGATAGCCATGTTGGTATTTTTTCACTGTCGCCTTGTCGCCCAGTTTTGCGATCACCGCCTGGGTGGGATTGGCGGGAATGATCTGGTCGTTGGCGCCATACAGAAACAGAATCGGCGGCGCGGTCTTGATGCGCTCCGGTGCGCTGCGCGCCTCGTCCATCAGGTTCACCAGGCCGAACAGCGTGTCGGTGCGGGTCTTTTTCTGGAACAGCGGATCGCGGGACAAGGCTCGCAGCATCTCAATATTGTCGGAAGGCACGATGGTCACCACATGGCTGGCGGCGCTGTTGGACAGGATCAGGCCGGGGAGCAGATGCGCCGCCAGGAACAGCGCCGCCCGATAGGTCAGCGGCATGTCGCTGCGCGACCACACCGCCGGCGCCACCAGGATCACCCCGTCGACGGCCGGCGGTGTATCGGAGGCGAGAGCCGTCAACACCACGGCGGCGCCCATACTTTCCGCCAAGGCAAAGACCGGTATGCCGGGATAGCGTGCCTTGGCGGCGGCGATCGCATCATTGAGATCGGCACGCATCGCCTCGGCACCGGCCCAGATGCCGGGATTGTCGCTACGGCCAAAGCCGCGCTGGTCGTAAGCCAATGTCGTAATTCCGAGCTTGGCCCATACCTCGCCCGGCATGGCAAAAGCGTTGGAATAATCGCTCATGCCATGCAGCGCCACGATCACGGCGCGCGGCCTATTTGCATCGGGCGCGCCTTCCGCATCCCAGTGACGCAGCGGCAGCTTTGCGCCATCGCGGGCAATGAGCACGTCACCGGCCACTTGCGGCGTCATCCCACCCTCCATCGGCGGTACGAAAGTCGGCGCGCAGGCACACAGAAACAGGAGAAGAAAGGCCAGACCAAAGCGCACGTCACACCTTCAGACGCTGTGGCAGTTTATCTTTGTCGCGCAACACCAGCACACTGACCACCAGCAGGTGATCGACGCGATCAGGATCTGCGCCAAACGGCAAAGTGACGCTTTCATAATAGACAAATTGCGCCCCAGGCATATCCAGGCCCGCCCAACCGCGATAGCAAAGCGGCTCGGCGCCAGAGCGCACCATTTCGTACAGCATGCGCAGCCCGATGCCGAAACGCGGCATATTGGCCTCGATCTCGCTGAGACGCTGGCCGGAGAAATCCATGCCGAAACCGGCGACCAGCGCCGGACCGACCCGGCGATATTCATAGTCCTGGCCTTCGCCGATCACGCCCACCAGCAGCGTGTTGTCACCGGCCAGGGCCAGCACCTCATCGGAGCGGGCCGGATAACGAGCCCCGCCCCGCAGATCCTGCCAGCGCGCGATCGCCTCCAGCGGCACCTTGGCCACCAGCTCGGAAGGACTGACAATTTCTCCTGATGAGGCGTCCGGAATCCAGAAATCCATGCCTGAACCTTCAAACGACGCCTAGAATG
>DATBCP010000215.1:0-3495 GCA_036270435.1 Rhizomicrobium sp.
TCTGACCGGCATGGTCAAGCGGATCGACAAAGATCTAGCCAATGTTACGCTGGATACGCCGGCCGATCTGGAAGTTTTCGGGAAGTCGCTTTGATGTTTGATCACACAGGAAAAACTGCGCTGGTGACCGGCGCCTCGGAGCATCGGGCAGGCGAGCGAGCTCTAGCGAGCCGTCGCCCGTGCGACTATCAAAAAACCGAGGCGCCCAATGTTTGATCTCACGGGAAAAACGGCTCTTGTAACCGGCGCCTCGGGTGGCATTGGCGGGGCCATCGCCAAAGCGCTGCACGGCCAAGGCGCCAAGGTCGTGCTCTCCGGCACGCGCATCGAAGCCTTGGAAGCGGTGAAAGCCGAACTGGGCGCAAACGCTTTCATCGCCCAGGCCAACCTGTCGGATGCGGCATCGGTCGAAGCCTTGCCCAAGGCGGCGGAAGAAACGGCCGGCGGCGCCATCGATATCCTGGTCAACAATGCCGGCATCACCAAAGACAATCTCTTCATGCGCATGAAGGATGAGGAGTGGGACCAGGTGATCGCCGTCAATCTCACCGCCGCCTTCCGCCTGTCGCGTGGCGTGCTGCGTGGCATGATGAAGAAGCGCTGGGGTCGCATCATCCAGATCAGTTCCGTCGTGGGCGCCACCGGCAATCCGGGCCAGGGCAACTATGCCGCCGCCAAGGCCGGATTGGTGGGCATGACCAAGAGCCTGGCGGCCGAAGTCGCCTCCCGCAACATCACCGTCAATGCCGTGGCGCCGGGTTTCATCCAAACCGCCATGACCGAGGTCCTGACCGACCAGCAAAAGTCCATGATCGCTGCGCGAATCCCTGCCGGACGCATGGGCACAGCGGGGGAAATTGCTGCCGCCGTGGTCTATCTGGCCTCCGAAGAGGCCGCCTATGTGACAGGCGAAACTATCCATATCAATGGCGGGATGGCAATGATATGACAGGAAAAACAACCACTTAAGCACTGCATTGGCGGGACATAAAGGTTTATGATACCTAACCGCCCACCCCACGAAGCACCCAATGTGTGGCCCCGGCGTTTTTCCAAAGCCGGTTTGAAAATCTAGGAGAGGCTTACAAGTCCATGAGCGATACTGCCGAGCGCGTGAAGAAGATCGTCGTCGAGCATCTGAATGTCGACGCCGACAAGGTCACGGACACCGCATCCTTCATCGAAGATCTGGGCGCCGACAGCCTTGATACCGTTGAACTGGTGATGGCGTTCGAAGAGGAATTCGGTATCGAAATTCCCGACGACGCGGCTGAGTCCATTGTGACGGTGGGAGACGCCGTCAAGTATATCGACAAAGCGAACGCCGCCTGATCCGGCGCTAGGCTTGTAGAAGCTATGCGCAGGGTCGTCGTTACGGGCCTGGGTCTTGTCACGCCGCTGGCCTGTGGCGTTGAGGAAACTTGGTCGCGGCTGTTGGCCGGCCGATCGGGCGCCAGTGCCATCACCAAATTCAGGGTGGACGATCTGCCGACCAAGATCGCCTGCCAGGTCCCGCGGGGCGATGGTTCCGATGGAACCTTCAATCCCGATCAGTGGGTTGATCTCAAGGAACAGCGGCGCATGGATGATTTCATCATCTATGGGCTGGCTGCCGCCAAGCAGGCGGTGGCGGATTCCGGCTGGCGGCCCAAGACCGACGCGGAGAAGAACCGGACCGGCGTGTTGATCGGGTCGGGCATCGGCGGGCTGACCGGCATCGAGGAAGCCTCGATCCTGGTGCATGAAAGAGGTCCGCGGCGGCTGTCGCCCTTCTTCATTCCCGGCCGGCTGATCAACTTGGTGTCGGGCTATGTCTCGATCGAGCATGGCTTCAAGGGTCCCAACCATTCGGTGGTCACCGCCTGCGCCACCGGGGCGCACGCCATCGGGGACGCCGCAAGGCTGATCGCCTTTGACGATGCCGATGTCATGATCGCGGGCGGCACGGAAAGCGCGGTCTGTCGCATAGGTATTGCCGGCTTCAACGCTTGCCGCGCCCTTTCCACCAGTTTCAATGACACGCCCACCAAGGCATCGCGTCCCTATGACAAGGACCGCGACGGCTTTGTGATGGGCGAGGGCGCCGGAATCGTGGTGTTGGAGGAATTGGAACACGCCAAGGCGCGCGGCGCCAAAATCCATGGCGAGGTGAAGGGCTATGGCCTGTCGGGCGACGCCTATCACATCACCGCGCCGGCGGAAGACGGCGACGGCGGCTATCGGGCCATGTAGATGGCGGTGAAGCGGGCGGGCATCTCCCCCTCGGATATCGACTATGTCAACGCCCATGGCACCTCGACCATGGCCGACGGGATTGAGGCAGGTGCGGTGGAGCGGATGTTGGGCAATGCGGCGTCGAAAACGGCGATGTCTTCAACAAAATCCTCGATCGGCCATCTTTTGGGCGCGGCCGGCTCGGTGGAAGCCATTTTCTGCATGCTCGCCATGCGGGACGGGATGGTGCCTCCCACCATCAACCTGGAAAATCCCGATGTCGTCACCGCGCTGGACCTGGTGCCGCTCAAGGCGCAAAAGCGCGCGGTGAATATCGCCATGTCCAACAGCTTCGGCTTTGGCGGCACCAATGCCGCGCTGATCTTGTCCAAGGTATGAGAGTTTGGATCATTCTTGCCGTGCTCGCTGCGTTGATCGCGGGCATAGCAGGTTGGGTCTATGCCGCCTGGGATGCGCCGGGCAGGCCCGCAGCCAGCGGCAATGAAACGGTGGTGCTGATCCCGCCGCATATGCGCACGCATGACATCGCCCAGATACTGGAGCAGAAAGGCATCCTGCGATACGCATTGGTATTCGAGATCGATGCCCGAATGAGGGGGCTTTCCGGAAAGCTCAAGGCCGGGGAATATGCCATCCCCTCGCGAGCCTCGATGCGCGCCATTGCCGCCATCCTGGTGGAGGGCAAGTCCATCCAGCACAAGCTGACCGTGCCGGAAGGGCTGACCAGCGATATGATCCTGAAACTGGTCAACGCCGATCCCGTTCTGCTGGGCGATGCCGGGCCGGTGCCCGCGGAAGGCAGCCTGTTGCCGGAAACCTATCTGTTCACTCGCGGCGAAACCCGCATGGAGATGGTGGACAAGATGGCCAGGGCGCGGACGAAATTCCTGGATGCGCAATGGCGGGCCCGCAGCCCAGGCCTGCCATTCAAATCGCAGCGCGAGGCCGTCATCCTGGCCTCGATCGTGGAAAAGGAAACCGCGCTGCCACAGGAGCGCCGCCACGTCGCTTCGGTGTTTCTCAACCGGCTCAAAATCGGCATGCGGCTGCAGACCGATCCCACCGTGATCTATGACCTGACCCGGGGCTATCCTCTGGGCCGCGGCATCCGGCAGAGTGAGTTGGATGCCGCCACGCCCTACAACACCTATGTGATTGTCGGCTTGCCGCCGGGGCCGATCTGCAATCCCGGCAAGGATTCCCTTGCCGCGGTTCTCAATCCCGACCAGACGGACGATTTGTTTTTCGTCGCCACCGGGC
>DATBCP010000216.1:0-1947 GCA_036270435.1 Rhizomicrobium sp.
CTGGGGATCGCCGCACTGGTGGTGTACCGGCAGATCGATTTCGCGCGGCATCTCGACCTGGGATTCCGCCACGACAATATCGTAATCACGGGAACGTGGCGGCTGTCGCCCGAAGGCGTCGACAGCTACGTGCGGGCCTTGGCCAAGGGTCCCGGCATCCTGGGCGTCACCCGCTCCAGCTACATCGCCTTCAGCGGCGACAACAACACCTTGCCCACGCAGAAACCGGGCGATCCGCAATTCCTGTCTCACACCAATTATGCCATCACGCCGGACTATTTCAGTGTCTACGGCATCAAGATCCTGGCAGGCCGCGTTCTCTCCGACCACCGCACGGATGACGAGTTTCATGACCTGGCGGAAGAGAATTTCGCCGCCCTTAATGAAGGCCATAATGTGATGGTCAACACCGCCCTGGCGCGCGCCTTGGGCTACGCGCCGGGCGACATCGTCGGAAAGAGCTTCGTCTTCGGAAAATCGCACATGCGCGTGGTGGGCGTCGCCGCCGACACGCTGGCGGAGGGTGCGCGCAAACCCGTCATGCCGACCGTCTTCGTCTATCGCCGCAACGGCGCGCAGGCGCTCTCCATCCGCATCCAGGCCGACCGCAGGCAGGAAGCCACGGCCTATATCGATCGCATGTCGCGCAGCTTCATCCATAATGTCGCCCTGTCGCGCAACTTTCTCGACGACCGGTATGAAAGGCTCTACAGCGCCGACAAGAAGCAGGGCCAGATGTTCGCGGTGTTCGTCGCCATCGCCATTCTTATCGCCTGTATGGGGCTGTTTGGCCTGGCCGCCTTCACTGCCGGCCGCCGCACCAAGGAGATCGGCATCCGCAAGGTGTTCGGGGCGCGAATCCGCGATGTGGTGTTCCTGCTGCTGTGGCAGTTCTCCATTCCGGTGCTGATCGCCAACCTGATCGCCTGGCCGATCGTCTGGTACTACCTCAACAGCTGGCTGCAGGGCTTTGCCTATCGCATTCCGCTCAGCCCGCTCTACTTCCTGGGTGCCGGCCTGGTGGCGCTGTTGATCGCCTGGGCGACGGTGTTCTCCCATGCCCAGCGCGTGGCCGGCGCCAATCCCATCCACGCTCTGCGCTACGAGTAGGGGAAGCCATGTTCCGCAATTATCTGGTCATTGCCTTGCGCAACATCATCCGGCACAAGCTGTACAGCTTCATCAACATTGCGGGCCTGGCGGTGGGCCTGGCCTGCCTGATCCTGATCATCCTGTTCGTGCGGGATGAACTGTCCTATGACAAATGGATTCCGGGCAGCGACAGGCTCTACCGGGTCGAGGTGACCTACCATCCTCCGGGCCGTCCCGATCAGGCGGTGGCGCAGATCGCCATACCGGTGCCCCTGGCGATGAAGGAGCAGATTCCCGAAGTGCGCGCCGCCACGATCCTGGCGGACGAGCATATGGCGATCACCGTGAACAACCGCGCCTTTGCCGAACGCGTGGCCGTGGTCGATCCGAATTTCCTGCAGGTCATCCCGCTGCCGCTGGTCGTTGGCGATCCCCGCGCCGTTCTGGCCAATCCGGAATCAGTGGTCCTGTCCCAAAGCATGGCCCGGAAGTATTTCGGCGATGCCGATCCCATTGGAAAGACGATTTCCACTTTGAAGCCCCCTTGCGCGCCCACCGCGCCGGCTTGCGACAATTCCTTGGTCCCACTCAAGGTGACGGGCGTGATGCGCGATCTGCCGCACAACACCCAGCTTTATGCCGACATGCTGGTGCCCAACACCTCGATCGTGGACCGTGTCGACCAGGAGGCCAAGCATTGCTGGGTCTGCAACAACCGCACCTTCGGCTATGTCGTGTTGGCGCCCGGCGCCGATCCCAACCAGGTGCTGGCCAAGCTTGTGCCCATGATCGACCGCTCCGTCGACCTGTCAGCTTTCACCACCGCCAAGGTCGCGGGCAGCAAGCTGATGGAGC
>DATBCP010000217.1:0-21475 GCA_036270435.1 Rhizomicrobium sp.
CCGTATTCCCGATACGCTCTTCGCGCGGCTCCTGGCGGATCGCCCCGCCGCAACGCAACGCAGCGGGTTCAATCTGACCTTAACTTGCTCTAAGCCATGATCTCCACACGCAGTCCAACAAGCCCCTCAATCTCGAGCGTCACCACATCGCCGGGGACGACCGGTCCGACGCCTTCGGGCGTTCCCGTGAAGATGATATCGCCCGGAGCCAGCGCCACCTGGCGCGAAAGTTGTGCAATGACTTCCTCCACATTCCAGGTCATCTGGCTGACGTCGGAAGACTGCCGAACCTCATTATTGACGGAGAGACCAATAGTGCCGGCATCAAACCGGGACGAGACTGGCGTCAACGGGCCGATGGGCGCGCTTTGGTCAAAGCTTTTTCCGATTTCCCAGGGCCGGCCTTTCTCCTGCATTTGTTTTTGAAGATCACGGCGCGTCATGTCCAGGCCCGCGGCGTAGCCGAAAATATGCCGGCTTGCGTCGGCCACAGCGATATTGGCGCCCCCGCTCTTTAAGGCGACCACGAGTTCACCCTCATAGTGATAATTCTGGGTCAGGGACGGATAGGAAATGCGGCCCCCGCCTGGAACAAGCATGTCCGGCTGTTTCGAAAAGAAGAAGGGCGGCTCCCGCGTATCGTGTCCCATTTCCTTGGCGTGCGCGGAATAATTGCGCCCCACGCACCATACGCGCCTGACCGGAAACCAGGCGGTGCTGCCAGTGATGGGAATGGCGACCGGTGGCTGCGGGCCAAAAACATAATCCCGATTTTCCACGTCCAATGTCCTTCCTTGCGCGATGGCGCCGCCTGTTTCATCAGGCAACGCTGGCGCCAGTCTAGGACTTGAGCAGGGCGAGAACCAACAGGCCCCCGGCGAACAGGCAAACCGTTACAAATATGACCCAAAAGCCGAAGCTTCCCGCGCCACCAACCGCGCGATCCGGGCTTCGCATGCCGGGGAGGCATTTCCCACGAAAGACTTGAGCGTGTTCGCCTGTGTATTCGAAACCGGTTCATCCAACATAAAACTCCACCATCACGGCCCGTCCGAAAGCCGTTGCCATCAGCGCAAGTTTTTTTCTGAGCCCCCGTGACTGACCCAGTGAAATCAAGGTTAAGCAAGCGGCCGGTCAATCAAGCTATTCCTTAAAAATCAATTGGTTGTCGTGGGTCCCGGCCACCTATGCTGACGAATTGTCAATGCAGGCTACAGGCACGTTCGCTTAACCAACAGATCGCAAAGGGCCTGCTCGCAGGACTGGAAAGGACAAAGATAGTCCCCCTGGGGACGCGACCACCATGTGCGGGGCTCACAAGTGCCGTTCAAGCCGAAATTTCTGACTGGATTCCTGCGCCGGCGTGCGACGCCGGACGTCGTTGCATCGCGGCGGGCATGTCCCAGCTGTGAGGGACAGATGCGTTACGTCGCACTGTCGCGGGGCGGCCGCCTCTATCGCCGCATCTGTGACAATTGCGGGTATGTCGATCCGATCCCGGTGAAGCTGCGCAACCGGCAGCCCTCCATAGAGGAAAACTGACGTTCGATTTGCCGCGAATCCAACGATCTGTGAACATTCGAGTTAGAACCTTAACTGCGGTTTAACAGCGCCGTCCTTAGTCTGGACCGGTATTTTTGGGGAATGCCCTGATGGCCAAAGCCCAGTTCCACAAGAACCAGCGGGTCTATGTCAAACCTGTCGGCACCTGGGCGCTGATCGAACGCGTGGTGCCGCACTGGGTGAAGGGAATCGAGGAGCCGATCCGCATCCATTACGATGTGGGTCTGGGCCGCGAATTCGCCGCCGATGAACTGCGCACGGAAGAAACGCAACACGATGGCAAGCCGCCCGTGCACAGCCAAACCTGGCGCGTGATCAGGGCCCGCAACAAATGGCAGCCCACCGAGGATTGTGCCCGCCATCCGGTGCCAGGCACTTATCCGGTGGTGGTAACCGGCGAGACGGATTGGGGCGGCTGGCGTGTGCCGGGCGCGGAGTATGAGCAGGATCCCGCCAAAACAGAGGAGCAGGCCCGCCTGATCGCCCATGCCCCGCGGCTCGCGGCGTTCGCTTCGTCACTGGTGGAATGGGCCCGCAAATCCGGGGAAGAAATGCCCAACGAACTCGCGGAACTGGCGCATCAGGCGCAGGACATTCTCACGGACGTCAAGCATACGGTTTAAGCCGTCAGCGAAAGTCCCGGCAGTCGTAGAAATAGAACCGGTCCGTGCTGTGACCGGATATTTTCCCATCCAGCAGATGTATGATCTGGAACTGTGTGGGAGATTTCCAGGTCCGCGACCGCGCCCCTGGGACAGGCGTCATCAGGGCCAGATAGTCCAGACCGGGTTCCCTTTTGCAAACCCCTTCCAGGCCTGCGCGGGAGCGGTTGGCTTTCTGCGTCAGATCAATGTTGCGGCAATCATCATCATCACTGAGATCGTCCAACCGCAGCGGCCAGAAACTGTCCAGGCGGTGCTTATAGGTCATAGCCGTCTCGCGATGAAAGACGATGCCGGTGCCTTGCTCGCAAGAGAAGTAGCTGGATCGTTTCAGCTTGAACCAGGCCAGCTCCGGGCCGCCTTCCCAGTACAGGGATGCGTTTGCCGGAAGCAGCGCGGCAAGATCTGGCGGTGGCGGCGCCGGTGATTCCACGAACTTCGTCCATGGTGTGCGCAAATCCCAATCCAAGGCGGCGACCGGGACCAGGGCGACAGCCAGACAGAGGGTCGCCAGCCGGATTCGCCGGAATTTCTCCGCCGTCAACACCAGGTGAACGAAGATCAGGGCCAACGCCAGGATCGTCAGCAGGATGGAATAGCCGTTGAATTCCGCCGAATAGGGCAACCGGATCAGCTTTGCCACTGAGGACATCAGGATCACGCCAATGGTGAATAGCACCGCCAGGGCAAATAGGCCGTCTGTCCTTTTTGCCAAGGATGTCTTGGCCAGCAGGCCGGCTAACACCATCGGAATAAAGAGGCGCGATACCAATTGCAGCAGCCATAACGACCGCCATGGCTGAAGTTCCACCACAAAGACATTGCGGGCGAGATCGCCTCCGACCAGCGCGCAGACCAGCCCGGCGATCCCCGCTGCGAAGATGGCGGCCAGGAACCGGCGCCCGCGCCCTTTGAGCAGGAACAAGGCCAAGGCGGCCCATACCGAAACGTTGAGGATCTGGAGGTAGGAGCCCCTCGTCCAGGTGGTGAGCAGGCATTGCGCCGAGCGCAGCTGAATGACGGAAAACCAGTCGGGATCGATTGTCCGGAGCAGATTGGCGAAGAGAGGAATCTCCGCCCAGCCCAAGGCACAGCCCAAGCCGATGCCGGCAGGCACTGCAAGCCAAAGCACCGGGCGCGCAAGCGCGAAATAGACAAAGACAGCGACCATGCCAGGCAGCGCCATCAACGGATGCAGCGCCGCGGCGAGCCCGAGCAGCACCAGCGTTCCGATGGGACGGGAGCGCAGCAATGCCAGGGCCAGCATTGTCAGAGCCTCGGCGAACAACCGCGGCGTCGCAAAGCCTTCTCCATATCCGAAAAAGGAATAGGTGCCGGGCATGGCGATCACGGTGGCGACCGACAGCCACAGATACCGCTCACCCACCCAACAGCGCGCAAGCCAGTAAAGGGCCAGGATCCAGCATAATTGTCCGGCGATGGTGAATGCCATTCCAGCGGCTCCGACGCCGAAATGCGACACGAACGGCAGGTAGAGACGGGTGAAGAGCGAAAAACTGCCCTGGGAGCCGAACTTGAAATACATATCATCGGCAAAAGCGGCCGGGTTGGCGCTGTGCAGTGCTTCCAGCGTATAGAAGCGGGCGTCCTGCACGACACCGAAATAATGCCGGGTTGCCAGCCACAGGACGGCGATGGCACAAAGGAGCGGCAACCGCCACCAAACAGTCTCAAGCCTCGTCCTGCCAGTTTCGGATGATAATCCTGGATGAGGAATGTCGTCGCTCAGCTCACGGCCATCGGTTTTTTCGTCCCGAGCTAACCAAGACATCGCATCATCCTGCCAGATGGCCGACTAGACCTGTTCGGGAACGGAGGATTCCGATCCCGAGGCCCGCGCGTGGAGGTGCAGGACTTGCGCGCGAATGCCGATGTTGAACGACATGAATTTGTGGGCCGGGAAGGAATAGAGAACCGTCAAGCCGACTGCGGTGAAATGTGCGGCAAAAGCCGATTTCACTTCAAAGCCGCCCAGGTTGAGCACAGGTCCGGCCCAGCTGTGCAGCAGCGAGACAATTCCAGAAGACAGGCCGCTGGTGATCGCGACACCGATCAAGGCGACGATACAGAATGTCGAGAATTGCCGGAAGGCCGAACGGCGGCGGAATTTAAAATTGAACACATAGTTCAGCCCGAAATTGACTACCAGTCCGCTCATAGCCGCCAACGCGGTCGCACACCAATAAGGAAGGTCGGGGAACAGGCCCCGGCCGTAAAGCTGCCAGCCCACGGCCAGGTTGGTCACCGCGGCCAATCCTCCGAAAAGCAGAAAGGCGGCCAGCTCTTTCAGAAGAAGAGCGGTTTTGCCCTGTCGCTCTGCGGAGCTCATGGAGTCGCGCCTTTGCTGGAAATCTCGACGGACAAGATCACCAAGATGCCTTAAATTGATGTTAACTTCCATGGCGATCAGGTTGAGCGGGCAGCCGCCAGCTCGGCGCGGAAATTGGCGATGGTGTGGACCAGCCACGCCGCCGCGACACACAGCGTCGTGACGGCCGCCGCAAGCAACGGGCGTGGGCCATGGTCCAATCCGAACAAGGGCGTGGCCTGGGCCAGGAGAATGATCCCGGGATGCACCGTGTATAACGGATAAGACAGGGCTCCGAAGGTTTTGGCATAAGCCGGCGTCTGGTGATCGGATCGCAGCAGAAGCATGACCAGCAAAGGACACAGGATGGTCACGGCAGCTGCGTCAAAACCGGGTGTGGCAGTAAAAGTCGGCACAACCGCGATGCACAGCCACAGACACCACAGCAGTTCGGGCGCGATCACCGGCAGCCTCATGAACCAGCCCCGGGCATGGAGGCGGAAGATCACCACGCCGGCAAGGAAAGATGGCACGGCGCGCAGAAGCCCCAGGGTGAAGACATCGGTGCGGCTGATTCCCACGCACCAGCCCCGGCCTGTGAAATAGCCCGTCACCGTCATAGCCAGCCAACCCGCGATCACTGCCAGCGCCAGGATGCGGGTGCGGCAGGAAAACAGCCGCGCGGCGTAGGCGATGTTGACCAGCCACTCCACCAGCAGCGACCAGGTGACGTTGAGCATGGCGGGCGAAAAACCGCCGCCCGGCACGCCGAACACCGGCAGCAGCAACAAGGTGAGAAGCGGCACCCCCACCCATATCATCAGTTGCGTATAGCCGTCCGGGTAATAGCCGAATGACACCATCCAAAGAAACACCGCGATATTGAATGCCGCGCCAAGCCAATAGACCGGCAGCAGGCGGCGGCCCCGCGCTTCCAGAAAGACGCGCAAATGCATTCCGCTCGCCAGCGCGGCCTCGTAGCGGAATGCGATGACAAAGCCGCTCAGGATGAAAAACATGTCTACGGCCAGGAAACCGTGCGGCAGTAACGGGCCGTAATGGAAAAGATCGGCGGCGTGAAACAGCACGACGCTGAGGGCGCAAACCCCGCGCAACCCGTCTAGGCCGTGAAACCGCTGGGACGCCATCGGGCAAGCCTAGGAACGGCCTGTTTAAAGATTATTGAAGGATTGCGCGGAAATTCACCATTTTTGACGGTCCCTTTGCGGCAAGCGGCACCTGCCTTATTGCCGGCGACCGCCGGTGAATCGTGACAACCACTATCTTGTTCCTGGGCTGGTCCCGCGGCCAACTGACTGTTCGTCAGTGGACGCTTTGGGAGCCGGATGGCACACTCCCCTTCGGGCATGGTTTCGGGTTGGGGAATTCGAATGGACAAAGCTGTTGATACCGCGCCACAAGCGCCGGCCATCCGCCACCAATTTCGGTTCGAAGGATCAGGCGGCGAATATTTCAAGATTTGGATCGTCAATCTGGCCTTGACCATCGTCACGCTGGGCATTTTCAGCGCCTGGGCCAAGGTGCGCAACAAGCGCTATTTCTACGGCAATACCTATGTCGGCGAACATAATTTCGACTATCACGGTTCGCCGCTGCGGATTTTGCTGGGCCGGCTCATCGCGCTCGCCATCCTGTTGGGATACAGCGCAACCGTTCACTTCGCGCCGGCATTGACCTTCGCCTGGATCTTCTTTTTCTTTTTTGCCATCCCCTGGCTGGTGATCTCCAGCTTGCGCTTCAATGCCCGCAACAGCAGCTATCGCAACATCCGCTTCAACTTCACCGGCAGTTATGGCGCCGCCTTTGTGGCTTACATTCTGTGGCCGCTGCTGGCAGCGATCACCCTCTTTACCACCTATCCCTTGGCGCGGCGGGCCCGCGATCAATTCAACATCAACAACCATTCCTTTGGCGGAAAATATTTTCATGCCGAAATTCCCGGCGCCGCCATGTATGGCATCTACCTGACCGGTCTTTTCATTTTCCTGGGGTTCCTGGCCGTCGCGGCAGTCCTCTACGCGGGACTGCACACCCAACCCCTGAATCTCAAGAATCCCGCCACCATGGTTCCACTGGTGATCGTATTCGGCGGTGTCTATGCCTTCAGCATGCTGTTCCTTATGACTTTCATCGGAACAAAGGTTTTCAATCTCGCGGTCAGCCGCACCGCGCTGGCTGAGCGCTTCCAGTTTGAATCGGCCCTGTCGCCGCTTTACATGACCTGGCTGACGTTCAGCAACTTGCTGCTCACCCTGGCGACGCTGGGTTTGTTCTACCCCTGGGCCAGGGTCAGCGTCGCGCGCTACTGGGTGGAACAGCTGGCCGTCACCGGACCCCAGGAGATGGACGAATTCATGTCCGATGTGGTTAGCGGCCAGGGCGCGATCGGCGAGGAGGTCGCCAGTTTCTTTGACATCGACATCGGCCTTTAGAACTTGCGCGGACGCTATTTTTTTCCTCTGTCCGCCCGCTGCGTCGATGCGCAGGCCGAGGCCGCCGGCGCCACTCTCACAATCACGGGCGAAGACGGCGTCGTGCTGGCAAGCCTGCCGCTGAATTCCGTGCGCGCCACGTCCCGGCTGGGATCGATGCGCCGCAGGATGGACTTTCCCGACGGTGCCAGCTTCGATACCGAGGACAATGACGCGGTAGACGCCCTGCAGTGCAGGAGCGGCATCCTGCATCGCCTGGAGCGTTCATGGCGCACGGCGCTGGCCTCGGTGCTGGTGGCCGGGCTGGCAATAGCGGCTTTCGTTGTTTACGGGGTGCCGGCCACAGCGGGATGGCTGGCACGGCACACCCCGCCTTCCGTCGCTGCCTACACGACGCGGCAGACATTGGATGCCATGGACCGGGTGGCGCTGAACGCCAGCAAGACCCCGCCAAGCGTCCGCCAGCATTATCTTGGCCTGTTCGCCGGCGTTGCCGCACAGGCGCCTCGCGGCGCCAGCGGCTATCATCTTCAGTTTCGCGACGCGCCGGCGATCGGCCCAAACGCCTTCGCCCTGCCCGATGGCACCGTGATCCTCACCGACCAGATGATCCCGCTGGTGAAGCGTGATGAAGAGATCGAAGGCGTGTTCGCCCATGAAATGTCGCATGTCGACCACGCACATGGATTGCAACGCATCTACCAGGCCTCGCTGGTTCCGGCGGCCATCGCCTTCATCACCGGCGATGCCAGCCAACTCGGTCATTTTGCCGCCATCCTGCCGGGCATCCTGCTGCAATCGGCCTATTCGCGCGCCTTCGAACAGCAGGCGGACGACGATGCCGCCGCGCTGCTGCGCCGGATGGGAAAGAACCCCGCGCCGCTGGCCGACCTTTTGGAGCGCATGGAAAAGAAGATGTGCGGCGGCTCCGGCGGCTGTGGCCCGAACTGGCTGGGCTCGCACCCGGCAACATATCTGCGCGCGCAACGCTTGCGCCATTTCTGACGTGGCGGCTTGACGCTTTTCCGGCTAACGTCCCCGCCCATTTGAAGGACACCCGTAATGCGTACCGAAGAGCCGCGCGCCATACATCTTGCCGACTATAAGGCGCCGGAATTCCGTATCGCCAAAGTCCATCTGGATCTTGCCTTGGAGCCCGAGGCCACGCATGTGACGGCGAAGCTCGATATCGAGCGGCTGTCCGGAAGCGGGCCTTTGACCTTGATGGGCGAGAATCAAAAGCTCATGGGCATTGCGCTGGATGGACGCGCCCTCATCGCCGGCGAATACCTGCTGGACGACAAGAGCCTGACCATCGTCGATCCGCCGGCCCGATTGACCCTGGAGATTTCCAGCGAGATCAACCCTGCCGCCAACACCGAGCTGGAGGGGCTGTTTCTCTCCAACGGCATGTTCTGCACCCAATGCGAGCCGGAAGGATTCCGCCGCATCACCTATTTTCTCGACCGTCCCGACAATCTGTCGGTCTTCACCGTGCGCATCGAGGCCGCCAAGGAGCAGTATCCCGTCCTGCTGTCCAACGGCAACCGCATCGGCGGCGGCGATCTGGCCCCCGATGAAAATGGATCCGTTCGCCACTACGCGGTGTGGCATGATCCCTTCCCCAAGCCCTGCTATCTTTTCGCGCTGGTGGCGGGCGATCTGGGTTCCATCCATGACAGCTTCACCACCATGAGCGGGCGCAGGGTGGCGTTGGACATCTATGTCGAGCATGGCAATGAGCCCCGCGCCCGCTATGCCATGGATGCGCTCAAGCGGGCTTTCGCCTGGGACGAGCGGGCTTATGGCCGCGAATATGATCTCGACATTTTCATGATCGTGGCGGTGTCGGCCTTCAATATGGGCGCGATGGAGAATAAAGGCCTCAACATCTTCAACGACAAGGTGCTGCTGGCGACGCCGGAAACCGCCACCGATGACGACTATGCCCGCATCGAAAGCGTTGTGGCGCACGAATATTTCCACAATTGGACCGGCAACCGCGTGACCTGCCGCGACTGGTTCCAGCTCTCGCTCAAGGAAGGATTGACCGTCTTCCGCGACCAGAGCTTTTCCGGCGATGAACGCAGCCATGGCGTTCAGCGCATCCAGGATGTGCGCGCGCTTCGGGCGCGGCAATTCGTGGAGGATGCCGGCCCCCTCGCCCACCCCGTCCAGCCGCAGAGCTATATCGAGATCAACAACTTCTACACCGCGACGGTCTATGAAAAGGGCGCCCAGGTGATCGGCATGCTCAAAACCCTGGTGGGCGACGAAGGCTATCGCAAGGCGACCGATCTCTATTTCGACCGCCATGACGGCCATGCCGCCACCGTCGAGGACTGGGTCGCGTGCTTTGAGGATGCCAATGGGCGCGACCTCTCCCAGTTTCGCTTGTGGTACCGCCAGGCCGGCACCCCCGTGATCGAGGCGCGCGGCAGCTATGATGCGCAGGCGCGCACCTACACATTGGACCTGACCCAGTCGCTGGCGCCCACCGCCGGTCAGCCGGAAAAAAGTCCGATGCATGTCCCGGTGCGCATCGGGCTGATGGGAAACAGCGGCACGGCGCTGCCGCTGACCCTGGACGGCGAGAACCGCGCCGGCCCCGAAAGCCGGGTGCTGGAGTTGACCGCCAGCGCCCAGCGCTTTGTTTTCGTCGATGTGGCGGAAGAGCCGCTTTTGTCGCTGGGCCGGGATTTTTCCGCGCCCGCCATCTTCCGCAATCCACTGAGCCGCGGACAGCGGGCTCTGTTGATGGGCAAGGACAGGGACGCTTTCAACCGCTGGGAAGCCGGCCAGGCGCTGGCCGCCGAGATCATGCTGGAGGGCGCCCCCAGCGATGACTATATCGCCGCCATCGGCGATGTACTGGTCCGGGCCGAAGAGGATCCCGCCTTCACCGCCCAGATGCTGATGCCGCCGACCGAGAGCGAACTGGCATCCAAAAGGACGCCGGTGGATCCGCGCGGCATCAACCTGGCACGGCTGGCCTTGGTGCGCGCCGTCGCGTCGGCGCATGGCCAAAAGCTGGCGCGGCTTTATGAGCAGATGCGCGATGCGCGCGATTTCAGTCCCGATGCCCGCTCGGCCGGACGGCGCGCCTTGCGCAATGCGGCCTTGCGCTATCTCACGGCGGGCGATGACGAAGCCGCGGCGGGGTTGGCGGACGCCCATTATCGCACCGCGAGCAACATGACCGACATGATTGCGGGGCTTGCCGCGCTGACCCGCATGGAGTCGCCGCTACGCGATTCCGCCTTCACCCATTTCCACGACCGTTTCCGCGGCGATCCGCTGGTGCTGGACAAATGGATGGGCCTGCAAGCCGGTTCGCCCCTGCCGGAAACGGTTGTCGCGGTGCGCGGGCTGATGAAGCATCCCGCCTTCGACATCAAAAATCCCAATCGCGTACGCGCCCTGATCGGCGCCTTCAGCGCCAATCATTTGCGTTTCCACAATGCGGACGGCTCCGGCTACCGGCTGGTGGGGGAGGTGATCCGCACCTTGGATGGGCTCAATCCCCAGGTCGCGGCCCGCATGGCGGGCGCCTTTGAGAGCTGGCGCCGCTATGACGCGGAGCGGCAGGCCAAGATGCGGACCGAATTGGGGGCCATCCGGGACCTTCCTGGCATCTCGTCCAACTTGCTGGAAGTCGCCGGCAAGATGCTCAGCTAGCCGCACCTCGATAACAGCTCAGGCCGTTCGCATGGCTGGCCGCCATGCTAACCCCCCTTGTGCGCTAAGCGCACGAAAGGGGGAGGTGGCCGGTCCATAGCGACAGCGTATGGACGCGCGAGGCATGAGGTTGGCGGTGACGCCAACCGAACGCCGAGCAAAGCTGCGAAGGGTGAGGCTGGCGGCCAAGCCAGCCGAACGCTGGCGGCCAAGCCAGCCGAACGCTGGCGGCCAAGCCAGCCGAACGCCAAGCGCCGCAAGGCGCGCAGGCCGGACCGGAGGGGGGTGAAAGAAATAAGTATACGGCCCAGGCGCGAATCACCGCGCGGGCTTTGGGGCAATGGCCGGAACGACAACGCAGGCATGGAGCAGGGGCATCCTGGCCGCTGTGCTGGAGCGTCCTTTCATCCGGCGCCTGTTGCGCGATGGCCGCTATACCATCCCCGTCTGCATTCTCCTGATTTGCGGCTGTTTTGCCGCCGCCGCGTTGCTTCAGATGCGGCTGGAGCGAAGCCACGCCCTGGCCCAGGCTGCCAGCTTCGAGCGTGCGCGCATCGCGACGGCCGCGCGCACCACCGGCCAGGTCCTGGACGGCTATGCCCGGTTGGGCGCGGTGTTTGCCGCAAGCCCCGCGCAATATCGCAGCGCCGATCTTGGCCGTGCCGAACCCGCCATTCGCGACATTCTGGTGTGGGACGCGGCCGGCCAATTGCGGGCTCGATGGCGCGCCGGCGGCGAGTCTCTGCCCCGGCCCGTCTTCGCCGGCTTGCGCACCGGCTTTGCCAGCGGCCTGGCCTTCCACCAGGGCGCGGACACGGTTGCGGTCCTGTTCGATTTCAAGAGCCTGGATTTGGGACAGGCAGCGCTTGTGCCGCAGCAAGGCACGCCCCGCGACGGCCTGATTGTCGCCGCTGTGCCCGGTTGGCCTTTGGCTGTGGCCGATCGCCTGGACGAAAGCGGTGCCTTTGCCGCTTGGGCCGAGACCTTGCCGCTTGGCCTGTTTGTCATTCTCGGCCCGGCCTTGGTGGGTGGCTGGCTGGCGGCCTTGTTCGTTGGCGACTTCGAGCGCCACGCCCGCGCCGCGCGCGCCCTGCGCACGCTTAAATCCACCCGGCCCGTCGAAGCCAGGCTGATGGTTCGCCTGGCCAATGCCGAACGCGGCGCGATGGAGGCCTTGCGCTCGAAATCGGAATTCATCGCCCATATGAGCCATGAATTGCGCACGCCGCTGAATGCGGTCATCGGCTTTTCCGAAATCATCGCCGACGAAATGTTTGGGCCCTGCGGCCATCCCAAATATGGCGAATATGCCCGCGACATCGGTGAGGCCGGGCGCAACCTGCATGCCAAGATCGGCGACATATTGGAGTTCGCCAATGTCGAGGCCGGACGTTTTCCGTTGCGTGAGGAAGCGGTGGACCTGGCGGGGCTGGTGGCGGCTTGCGTGGACGAGCAGCAGGGCCGGGCCTTTTCGCGGCGCATCACCCTGTCGCTGGCCTTTGGCGAACCGGGGCAAGTGCGGGCCGACGCCAAGGCGGTGCGCCGCATTCTCACCAATCTTTTGGCCAATGCCCTCACCTATACGGCAGAGGGCGGCGTGGTGCGCGCCGACGTCCATTTCGAGGAGGGCGCCGGCATCCTCACCTTGAGCGACAGCGGCGCGGGATTCACCAAGGGTGAAGTCCTGTTGGCGGGGCGGCCGTTCCAGCGCTTCGACCGCCCGGGCAGGGTGACCGGCGCCGGGCTGGGACTGGCGATCGCCATGGAGCTGGCGCGGCGCATGGGCGGAGCGATGCGCCTGGCGGGCGGCGCCGACGCCGGCGCGGTGATGGAGCTTAGGCTGCCGCGGTTGTGATGGGTCTGGCTTGCCTTTTGGATATGCGAAGGTAACACGCATGAAGCTACCTCGGCCGGTTTCGAAATGGACTTTGGGGGGCATCGCCGCCGCCCTGATCGTGGCGCTCAGCGGGTGCGGCAAGAGCGCCAGCGGTCCCGTCACCCTGTTCCAGTGGCAGGACTATATGGAGCCGCCTTTCCTGGCCGATTACCAAAAGGCCTATAATGAAAAGCCCGCCATCACCATCTTCGCCGACGAGGACGAGGCTTTCTCCAAGATGCGCGCCGGGTTCAAGCCGGATGTGATGGGGCCTTGCTATTACGAATTTCCCCGCTGGAAGGAAGCGGGCCTGCTTCAGCCCATCGACACGTCCAAGCTGAAGAACTGGAACAAGATCGCCCCCACCCTGCGCAATCTTCCGGGCATTTCGGCGGGGCCCGGCAAGGTGTGGTTCGTGCCGCATTATTGGGGCAACACCTCGCTCACCATCCGCACCGACCTGGCGCCGGAATATGCCAAGTCGCAAAGCTGGGACATCCTGTTCGACCCGAAATACAAGGGCCGGGTCTCGGTGATGGACGGCGTCGACGACACCGTGCCTTTCATCGCCAAGATGGCGGGAGTCGATGCCTATGAGATGGACGCGGCCGGCTGGAAGAAGGTCCAGGCCAAGCTGCGCGAGCTGGTGCCGCATCTGCGCTTCGTGTCGTCCGACGACACCGCGCTGGCGCAGGGCCTGGCCTCGGGTGAGCTGGTGGCGGCGATGAGCTGGCGCACCACCTTCGCGGCGCTGAACCGCGAGCACAAGCCGGTGGCCTATCTGAACCCGCCGGGCGGCATCTTCACCTATGTCTGCGGGTTGGTGATGCACAAGGACCCCTCCAATGAGGAAAAGGCGCTGGCGCTGATCGATTCCTCGCTGTCGGATGACGCCGCCGTCTACACCATCAGCCATATCGGGGATGAGCCCACCAATGTCAGCGCCATGGACAAGGTGCCGGACCAAGTGTTCCAGAATCTGGGCATCCAGCGCGACCTGGAGACCTTCCTGAAAAGCGGCATCTTCCAGCGCCGGCTCAAGGACAAGCAGAAGATCGTCACCAGCTGGACGGAGATTAAAAGCGGGGTGCAGTAGTAGACGCGAATGATGCGAGCCTCGAGCCCGGCATTTCGCCGGGCGACCCTCGGCTAGGTCACCAGCCCGCCTCCCCTTTGCGGGCGCAGCCCGCTCAAAGGGGGGCGAAGCGGCGCAGCGCGGCGCGCGACAGCGCGAGTAGAGCCGCGCGAGCCGAGGGTGGCTTCGACGGCGGTGCGAGCGAAGCGAACGCCGGATAGTCGAAGCTGGAGGGGGTTCAAAAATGAAGCGAACAGACAAAAGAAAAAGGGCGGGAGCCAATGGCTCCCGCCCTTTTAGTTCTTCAGCGTTCCGCGAGCGTTGGTTCGCGCGAGGCCCACACGTCGCTGAAGCGCGTGCGTTCCGCAGGCAAGCAGCAAGGGCCCTCCCCCTTGAGCGAAGCTCCGAGGGGGAGGTGGCCGTAGCACCGTCAGGTGCGAAGGCCGGAGGGGGTCATCAAAAAACTAGACCACGCCGCGCTTGTGCTCGCCGACCACAACCTGGCCCGGCTCGAAAGCGCGCTTGAACACGTCAAGCGCCTTGCGGGGCTCGGCATTGCCGCACATGAACACGTCAAAGGCCGCGAAGCCTTTTTCCGGCCAGGTGTGGACGGAGATGTGGCTTTCCGCCAGCACCGCCACGCCGGAGATGCCGCCGCCGTCTTCGAACTTGTGCAGGTGAATATGCAGCAGGGTCGCGCCCGCTTCATTCACCGCGTCGATCAGCGCGGTTTCGATACGCTCCCGGTCATCCAGGCCCTTGGCTTCCCAAAGGTCGATAATGACGTGGCTGCCCGCATAGCTGAGGCCGTTCTTCGTAATGAAATGATCCTTTTGATCATCATTCGAAGGCGTCACGACAACAGGACGCGGCGCCTTGGGAGCGCGGGGTTTGAGTTCTTTTTGCGGGTTCGCCGCCACCAGATTGAGTCGAGCCATTTAAGCACCTACCCGTCTTAGAGTTGACACCAAACGCCTTGGCCTTGCGGACTTCCGGACGCACCTTAAAGATAAAAGCGACGGAGGGGGTCAGCCCTGCGCCGCTTTGTCCGGCTTTTTTTCTCGCCGGGTCAATTGCGAAATAGGGCTAACTGCCCGCCAATGCAAGAAGAAATTTTCCCCCGGGGCAATTTTTTTTGCACCGCGCCTCCCGACGCGTCGCGCGCGCGCATCGCAACACGCCTCCAGCGGGCATCGCTTGCGTGCGAGAAATGCCGATGAAATGGGCCTCAGATGCATCGCGCGCCGCGATAGACAGAGCCGTCGCCAGCGCCTATAGGCGGTCCGGAGAAAATCCCTGTCACATTGCTTAAGGAAACATTATGGCCAAGCTCAACGAGGTTAAGGAGCGCCTCCACAAGGGTTACGCGCAGTCCATGGAAGTCACCAAGGTGCTCGCGGACGAGCGCAGCCAGTACCAGCACATCCGCATCTTCGACACGGTCGCCAACGGCCGGGTGATGACCCTGGACGACATCGTCCAGATCACCAGCCGGGACGAGAGCGCCTATGCCGACATGCTCACCCACCTGCCCATGCTGGAGCATGGCAGGGTCGAGCGGGTCATGATCGTGGGCGGCGGCGATCTTTCCATCGCCGATGAAGCCCTGAAGCATAAGAACGTCCGGGAAGTGGTTTTGGTTGATATCGACGGGCGGGTGATCGAGCTGTGCAAAAAGCTGTTCGGCGACGTCAATGCCAAAGCCTTCCGCGACAAGCGCATGACGGTCGAGGTGGCGGACGCTTTCGAATATCTGGGCCGCAAATCCAGCAAGAACCGCTTCGATCTGATCATCGCCGACCGGCCGGATCCCGTCGGCCCCGGCAAGGCGCTGTTCGGCGAAACTTTTTACGACCGGGTGAAGGGCGCCTTGAGAAAGGGCGGCTACGCCACCTTCCAGACCGGCGTGCCCTTTTACCAGCCCTGGGAGATCACCGAGGCGCTGGAAGAACTGGCGGGCTTTTTTCCCCGCTCCGGTCTCTACCTGACGGTGGTGCCTACTTATATCGGCGGCTATATGGCGCTGTCCTGGGCGACCAAGGGCGGCGCGCCGCTGGGCACAACAAAAGGCATTCAGAAAGCCGCCAGGGCCTACAAGAAGGCCAAGCTGAAGACGGACTACTACAATCCGGCCGTCCACGCCGCCGCCTTCGCCCTGCCGGAGTGGATCAAGAAGCTGGTTCCGTAGTCTCCCCCTCCGGCCTTCGCAGCTTTGCTCGGCGTTCGGTTGGCTGAAGCCAACCTC
Source organism: Rhizomicrobium sp. (assembly GCA_036270435.1). Taxonomy (GTDB): domain Bacteria; phylum Pseudomonadota; class Alphaproteobacteria; order Micropepsales; family Micropepsaceae; genus Rhizomicrobium. The sequence continues at coordinate 15,882 of DATBCP010000217.1, forward strand.
ATGCCTCGCGCTGCTACGGCCACCTCCCCCGTCGGAAGCGCGCTTATGCGCGCCCTCGGGGGAGGTGATCTGTCGGGCGGGCTTTCTTTTTGGGCCCCGAATGCCCATGTTTCGGCCTGGAAACTCCCGGAAAGCGTCCCCATGGCATTGATCGGTCCCGGCGGCCGCCCGCTCACCTCCCAGCCCGTCCAGAACCACGCGACCGGCAGCAGCCCGCATATCAAGGATTCCGGCCTGGCGACCTTTGCCGCCGACGTGCTGGAGCAAAGCCGCAGCGTCCCGGTGATCGTGGATTTCTGGGCGCCCTGGTGCGGACCCTGCAAGACGCTTGGCCCCTCGCTGGAGGCGGCGGTGGATGCCGCGGACGGCGCGGTGAAGCTGGTCAAGATCAATATCGACGAGAATCCGGAGATCGCCCAGCAGCTGCGCATCCAGTCCATTCCCACTGTCTATGCTTTCCGGGACGGCCAGCCGGTGGACGGTTTCATGGGCGCCATACCTGACAGCCAGGTGAAGGCCTTTGTGGCGGCGCTGGCGGGCGGTGCAGGTGGCCATGATCATCACGGCCATGACCATGGCCATGGCGGCCCCGAGCACACGGCGGAGGTGCTGGCGGTGGCGGCCGAGGCGCTCGCAGCCGGCGATATCGCGCTGGCGGCGCAGGCCTATGGCCATGTCCTGCAGGACGAGCCGGGAAATCCCAAAGCTGTGGCGGGACTGGCGCGGGCCTATCTCATGAGCGGCGACCTGGAGCGGGCCAGGACCACGCTCCAGATGGTGAGCCAGGAGGGCACCCAGGACGAGGCCATCCGCGCGGTGGAAGCCGAATTGCGGCTCAAGGACGCGCCCAAGCCGGAAAGCGGCGAGACGGCGGCCCTGCGGGCCAAGCTGGCGGCCGATCCGAAAGATCATCAGGCGCGTTATGACCTTGCCATGGCGCTGGACGCCGCTGGCGACCGGGACGCCGCGCTGGCGGAGCTTCTGGAACTGGCCCGGCTGAATCGCAAATGGAATGAAGAGGCGGCGCGCAAACAGCTCGTCACCCTGTTCGAGGCCATGGGACCGACCGACCCGCGCACCGTCGAGGCCAGGCGCAAGCTGTCCGCATTGCTGTTTTCCTAGAGCCGGTTTTGAGAATGCCGAGACACTATCATTCCTATTCCGACTTGCCGCATTCCCTGCCCCTGTTCCCGCTGTCAGGCGCGGTGCTGCTGCCCCGGGGTCAGTTGCCGCTGAATGTGTTTGAGCCGCGCTATCTGGAGATGGTCGAATATGCACTGACGGGCGACCGCCTGATCGGCATGATCCAGCCGGCGGAAAGCGAGGACAAGGTGGCCGTTCCCCTCCTGACCCGGGTGGGCTGCGCCGGCAAGATCGTTTCCTTCCGCGAGACCGAGGACAATCGCTACCTGATCTCGCTGAATGGCATCTGCCGCTTCCGCCTGACCGGCGAGATGAAGACCTCGACGCCGTGGCGCGCCGGTTTCTGCGACTTTGCCGGCTTTGCCGGCGACCTGGCACAGCCGCAGGACGAGACCCTGCCCCGCGACAGGCTGCTGAAGGCGCTGAAGACGTATCTCACCAACCGCGACATGCGGGCCGACTGGAGCAGCGTCATGACCGCGCCCGGCGAGGCGCTGATCAACGCGCTGGCCATGATGTGCCCTTTCGATGCCGCCGAAAAACAGGCTCTGCTGGAGGCCGCGGGCGTGCAGGAGCGCGCTTCCGCCCTGATCGCGCTTTTGGAAATCGGCGGCGAAAACGGCCCCACCACGCTGAACTGAAGGGGTTGTCTCGCCATGGAGACCGATCCGAAGCTTTTGGAAATCCTAGTCTGCCCTCTGACCAAAAGCACCTTGCACTATGACCGCGAGCGCCAGGAATTGATCAGCCGCGCCGCGGGCCTGGCCTATCCCATCCGCGGCGGTGTGCCGGTGATGCTGCCGGGCGAAGCGCGTCCGCTGAGCGACGAGGAACGCGATGCCCTCGGCTAGCGCCGCTTCCAATCCCTGGCCCAGCGAGATCCGCCTCAACCCGGCGCGCGATCTGTTGACGGTTGCCTTCGAGGATGGCAGCCGTTTTGCGCTGGCGGCGGAATATCTCAGGGTGGAATCCCCCAGTGCCGAAGTGCGCGGCCATGGCGGCGGTCCCAAAACCATCGTCAAGGGCAAGCAGGATGTGAAAATCTCCGGCCTGGAGCCGGTGGGCAATTATGCGGTGCGCATCGGCTTCGACGACGGCCATGACAGCGGCTTGTACAGCTGGGCCTATCTTTACAAGCTGGGCTCGGAAAAGGACCGCATCTGGGCGGAGTATCGAAAAGCGTGTGGCGTGTGACAGAAATTCTTCCTCTCCCCTTGTAGGAGAGGAAACGCTCTAAACACTCGGCAGTCCACCTATTCCGTTCAGGAACAGGGCCGTGGCGAATTGAGTCACCTTTTCCACTTCGGCGCCCCGCTTCACCTCCTCCGCCAGTTCGAAGGCCACACCCGCAAGGGCCGCCGTCAACAGGCCGACATCGGCGGGCGGCATCAGGCCACGCGCCATCGCTCGTTCGATGTCCTGCCGCAATTCGGCAAAACCGGCCAGCACCTCCGGCGAATCCAGCCGGAACCGCTCGCTGCCGGCTTCTCCCTTGTCCGCCTCAAACCAAAAAAAAGCACGGAAGCTGGCGGCGATGAATTCCTCGGCCGTCCTGGCCTCGGCACGGGCGCGGGCCAAGCGGGGCCGCAAGATCAGCGCCTCCTCGTCGCGCAGCGCCTGGTGCACCTGCTCCTTGGATTTGAAATAGTTGTAGAAGGTGCCCGATGCCAAAGGCGTGGCGCGGATGATGTCGCGCACCGTGGCATTGGCATATCCCAACTGGGCAAACACCACACGCGCCGCTTCCAGGATGGTCTCGCGGTTCTGTGTCTTGGTCAGTTCGCGGCGGCTGCCTTGAGAGGGCTTGACATCCATGGCCAAAATCTTAGCGGGCCATGACGCAGCGTCAATTTAACCTTTTCCCTCGCTTTTTCAGCAGTATTTACGGAACGCCAACGGCATCGCCGATCCGCGCGAAACCATCGCGCTTCAAACAGGCGAGAAGCTCGCGCTTGATGCGCCCCACCAAGCTGGGCCCATGAAAGACCAGAGCCGTATACAGCTGAACCAGGCTGGCACCGGCCCGGATCTTGGCATAGGCGTCCGCACCGCTGGACACGCCGCCTGCGCCGATCAAGGTGACGGCCCCGTTCAACCGTTTGTGCATTTCGGCCAACACGCGGGTCGAAGGTTCCAGCAGCGGCTTGCCGGACAAGCCGCCGGACTCCTCGGCATGGCGCGATTTCAAGACCGGCCGCGCAACGGTCGTATTGGAGACGATCAATCCTTCGATACCGCTTGCGCGCACCACATCGGCGATCTCGTCCAAAGCCTGCAGATCCAGGTCGGGCGCGATCTTGAGCAGGATCGGCTTGCGCAGACCGTGTGCCTGGGGCGTCGCATCATAGAGCTGGGCACGGGCGTTGGTCATGATGCCCAGCAACTTGGTCAGCTCGTCCTTGTTCTGAAGGCCGCGCAAGCCCGGCGTGTTGGGCGAGGAGACATTCACCGTCACATAATCGGCCAGCGGTGCAAGCTCGGAAAAGCACCAGGCATAGTCGCCCACGCGATCGCTGGAGTCCTTGTTGGCGCCGATATTGATGCCGACTATGCCTTTGCCGCGGCGCGCGCGCAGGTTCCTGGCCGCGGCCGTGCTGCCTTCATTGTTGAATCCCATCCGGTTGATCACCGCGTCATCCTTGACCAGCCGGAACAGGCGCGGGCGCGGATTGCCCTCTTGCGGTTTGGGCGTGACGGTGCCGCATTCGACAAAGCCGAAGCCGAACCTGGCCATGGCGTCCGGCACTTGCGCATTCTTGTCGAACCCCGCCGCCAGCCCGATGGGGTTTGGAAAGTTCAACCCGAAAGCTTTGACGGCCAGGCGGCTGTCGTCGAGTGCGGCTTTAGGCAAAAGCGGACCCGCCCGGGCCACCAGGCTCAATGTCATGCGGTGGGCGGTTTCGGCAGGCAGTCGCCGAAGCAGTCCGGCACCAAGATCGATCACCAACGAACGGCTTCCCTCTGGACGGTTCCCTGTTCCACTTTTACTATAGGAATATAACCGTAATGTCCGGTTTGTTTCCTAGATGCTGACCCATCCGCAAATCTGGCGCGCCATTGACGCGCTCGCCGCCCGTCACGGCATGTCGCCATCGGGCCTCGCCAAGCTTGCCGGGCTGGATCCCACCACTTTTAACAAGAGCAAGCGCGGCGTCGCCAATGGAAAGCTGCGCTGGCCCTCGACCGAGAGCCTGGCCAAGGTGCTTGCCGCCACTGGAGCATCCCTGAACGACTTCGTCACCCTGGTGAATGAGGGGGGACATCACGCCATCCGGGTGCGCATGATTCCCTTGATCGGCATGGCCCAGGCCGGCAGTGCCGGTTATTTCGACGATGCCGGATTTCCCGCCGGCTCGGGTTGGGAAGATATCGCTTTCCCCGAGATCGCCGATCCCTATTGCTATGCGTTGGAGGTCACCGGCGATTCCATGCTGCCGGTTTATCGTGACGGCGATCGAGTCCTGGTGTCGCCGCAGGGTTCGCTGAGGCGCGGCGACCGGGTGGTGGCCAAGACCCATGCCGGAGAGGTGATGGCCAAGCAGCTGGGCCGCATGACCGCCCAGCGTGTCGAACTCAAAAGTTTCAATCCCGCTTTCGAGGACCGCAATTTCGCTTTAAGCGAAATCGCTTTCGTGCATCGGATTATCTGGGCGAGTCAGTAATTCTATTTTTTACCCCCCTCTGTCGCAACTCAGGTCGGCGTACCGACACTTCGTTGCGACATCTCCCCCCGCTCGTCGCTTCGCTCGCGGGGGAGAAGGCTGTCGGATGCTGATGGTCGCGCCGCGATGTGCGGCGCTCGAGATATCTCGAACTGCGACCTATCCAGGAATCTCGAGCGACGCATTCCGCGGAGCGACGATCCGCTAGGGCCATGACCCGCCTTCCCCTTTTGCGCGAAGCGCAAGGAAAGGGGGAGGTGGCCTCGACGGACGCCGGAGCGTAGCGACGGCGTGATAGTCGAGGCCGGAGGGGGTTCAAAAAATAAACGGCAGCGGCGGATCGAGGCAATCAATGTAAAGTATAGCTATACTCCGCCTTCTTCCCGCTTTTCCATAAAGCGAGCAAGGATTTTTCCAACGAGGCTTGGTCTAAAAAAGTGCAGGCGCCATCCTTGCCTGCTTGTGTCCCGGACGCGCGCGCCGCGCGCGCATCCTTTTCGCAATCGGGACGGATTTCCAGCACACCATAGGGCACCGTCACCACCACAAGACCGTAGTAGCGCAGATTTTCGTCCCGGGCGGTGCGCTCCAACGGAGCCGCCTGATAGATCAGCACATTGCCGGGTGCGCCCGGCAGCGAGAAGAAACCTAGCTCAAATCCCTGACCGAAATCCTGGCCGCGGTCGGTCTGGGTCATGAGATAACGGCCGCGGCTGATTTTTCTTAAGCCATAGTGGGTGGTCTTGCCGTCCGGCCCCACCTCGGTCACCGAGCCGGCGCGGAAAGGCT